>QKDP01000021.1 GCA_003252055.1 Desulfobacter postgatei
ACGGGAAACCCGGATATGGGATCAAACTGCTCAAGGTCGGTGAGCACATTGACATTGGCCTTTCGCCAGGATTCCGGGCCTAAAGGACCGCCTCCGCCCACCGGCGCATAAACAAAACCGTTCATCACATTTTCCGTCACATCGGCCCGCATCTCCACAAACCCCCGGGCCGTTTTCACCACCACCATATCGCCGGTTGCAATATTTCTATCTGCGGCATCCTCCGGATTCATCTGGACCATGGGGTCAGGATATTTTTCAATAAAATCAGGCACTGCCCGAAGACAGGATTTCATGTCCGGTTTAAAAGGCCCCGTACCAAGGACCAAAGGAAACCGGTTGGCCAGCAAAGGACGGCTGACAGGGGTTTCAAAGGACTCTTCATATTTTGGCAGTCCTTCATACCCCATCTGCTCAAGCAAGGTGGATTTAATCTCAAACTTGCCGGACGGGGTCTCAAATCCCGGCTTTCCGTCCTTTCGCAACAGCCCGGTTTCCCATTTCCGGTAGGCCATGGGTTCGGCGGGTTTTCGCACCGTCAGCCGCGCATCCTGTTCCATATCCGCCCGGGTAATGCCGGTATCTTTCAAGACCAGGTCCAGCAGGGCTGTCTCATCGGCAGGGAACTTTTCAGCATACCCAAGTTTTCGGGCCAATTCCGTTAAAATGGTAAAGCAGGGTTTGCTCTGCCCCACCGGATCAATCATTTTTTTCCGCAGCCGGACAGCATTGCCGTAAAAGCAATAGGATGACTGTTCAAAGGCAGTGGTGGCCGGCAGCACAATATCGGCCCAGGCCGCATCCCGGGTAAGCTGCAGGTCAATGGAAACCTGAAAATCCAGGGCATCGAACGCCTTTTGCCACAAAATGGGGTTGGGCCAGGAGGTCAGGATGGAGGCACCAAGGATAAACAGGCCGTGGATCTTGTAAGGGTCGCCATCTAAAATGGATTTCGGCAGACGGCTGGCATGGGGCTCTCCCCCGCAGAAATGGGCGTACACCGGGAAATGGCCTGCACCAATGGATGTATCAAACCCGGGGGTTGCAATCTGGTGTTCTTTGCTCAGATGAATCTGATTCTCATGCCGGACAAAGCAGCGCCCCCCTTCCACATCCATCTGCCCGGCCAGGGCCCAGAGCACCATGACGGCCCGGATATTCTGGACACCGGATTTGGTATATTCCAGGCCTGTATACATCACATAGCTTGCACCTTCGGCATCGGCAATCTCTTCAGCCAGCTCCAGGATCAGGTCCTGGGGCACACCGGTGATCCCGGCAACGGTTTCCGGGGTAAATGCGTTGACATATTCGACAAACTCATCATAGCCCAACGTCCACTCCTGTACAAAGGCCTGGTCAAGCAAATTGTCCCGGATCAGAATATGGCACAGACCCAGGGCAAGGGCTCCGTCCGAGCCGGGCCGGATGGGTACCCACAGGCTGTCCGGCAGCTTGGCAGAAGCCGTCTGCCTGGGGTCAATGACAATGATCCTTGCCCCTTCATGGGCTGCCCGGACCAGGCGTCCAAACATGGCCGGGGGCGTGGATGTGGAAGGATCTGTTCCCCATACAAAAATCAGGTCTGAATTATCCACATCGGAAAACATATCCGTGTGCAGGCATCCGCAGGTCAACTGGGGCGCCAGCACACCAAGGGATGTGTAACAGGGCGCACCCACCCCGAAGGCATTGGGTGATCCATAGGGAAACAGGATGCTTGGGGCAAGATAGATGTGGGAACCGCCAAGCTGGAACGCATCTTTAAAGGCCCGTTCGTAGGAGCCTGTACCGGCGTAGAACCCTAAAGCTTGCGGCCCGTATTCCGCTTTAATGGCCGCCATCCTTTCTGCAATAATGTCAAAGGCCGCTTCCCAGGAGATGGGTTCGAAATCCAGTTTGCCCTTGGGTCCTTTTCGTTTCAAAGGTTGCCTGATACGTGCATCGGAATAGATAATCTGTTTTGCACTGGCCGCCATGGGGCAAAGCACTTCGCCCATGGGCGCCTCAGGGTCCGGGATGAGCCGGTCAATTTTACCGTCATCGTCAAAATGGACAATCACACCGCATCCGGGGCTGTGGAAACATAAGCCGCAGATTCCTGGTTTCTGCTCTGCCAAACTAAACACCTTCCTTTTTTTATATGAAAGTTACAATAAGCTGCTGAATTACTTTCATGTTTTGTTGTGGGTTGAGCCTGGGTGTTGATAGACCAGGTCAGCCCATGGCTGTTCTTTCAGCGACAACAAACTGGGAGGTAATATGCTCCCATAGATTGCTGGTTTTCCTGATTTTCCACAATACCTGACCCTTATCCTGGATAGTAAAGCCCGGAGAGAAAACAGATTCCGGGTCCTGGAGCAGCCTGCAGATATTATCCATACCAAATCCCTTGAAAGGGCCTTCTTGGGTGCCTCCAAGCCACAAATTAGGGTTGTTGACGCTTTCATCCCAGGAAAAGGGATCGGAAAAAAGGAACCTGGCCTCTTTTTCATCCATGACCCGGTTGGCTTCGGCCAGGTGCAACAACGGGTCCGGGACCTTTTCAAGAATGTTTACGGAACATACCGTGGCAAAACGCCGGGACCGGAAAGGCAATGCCATGGCATCGGCAACAATAAATTCAGTCCGGTCAAAGTCAAAGGCCGAATCCAGCTCGCAGGCCCGTTGTTCCGTGATCTGCCCCTCCATGATCAGATCAAATTCCAGCCGTTTCCGGGCGGCAAGTCTGCGGGCAGCCCTGACAAAGGAGATAGAGGTATCAAGACCCACAGCCCGGTCATGGATTTTAGTCATTTCAAAGGTCAACCGCCCCACGGAACACCCGATATCAAGGGCCCAGCCGGGCCGCTGGGAACCAAAGGCCCGGGCCCACTTCTGATAGGCATCCGTGGCATCCGGACCGTTGAAAAACTCGGAATAGTGGCTCCACAAATAGGATGAGAGCATGGAAAAAGAGTTGTATCCCGTTGTATCCCGGATCATAGGCAGGGTCTGCTCAGGCACGACCACGGCAATGCCCTCGTGGATCTCATACACCTGTCTGCATTGGGGGCAGACCAGATGCCCCTCAATAATATCATCCTCCGTCTCCGTGTGGATATCAGGATGGAGTACAATGTCACTGTCCAGACATTGCGGACAGATAAGCTCTTCAATCAGCCATTTTCTCATATAAATAACCTTACGAAAATTGTTCCCATTCTAATCGGATAATATTGCGCCGGCCCCGGTCGAATTCCACATCGATCAAGTAAATTTCATCGGTGATTCCACGGTATTTATCGGCACAGCCCTTTTGTTTGATCAGGTTTATCAACGTCCACCACCTTGAATTCAAAGATATAGATCCTGCGGTCCAACTGAACAGACTGGAGATACTGTCCTTATATTCAGTATCAATTCATTTATGGCGAATGATAGAGTGCCTCAATCACCCCTGCCGCGATCAGGGGAATCAGTATTTCGTGATGCCCGACAATGGCATACCCTTTTCCCCGGCCCTGGGTGGGCCGGTTGACCACATTGGTCATGGGGCGGTAGTGGCGGATAAAATCCAGATTTACCGTGGTGAAATCATCCACCGTATGGCCCAGGTTTCTGACCAGGGTCAGGGCTTTTAAAAATACTTCAGGAAGAATGACGGCTGACCCGGCATTGATGAAGACACCGTTTTCAAGATCTGCCAGGGTTGATGCAAAGGTCTTAAAATCATGAAGGGTTGCCGCACCGCAGGCAGCGCCGTCAAAGCCCGGGTGCATATGGATGATGTCCGTACCAATGGCCACATGGACCGTTACGGGCAAATCCAGGCGTGCGCCGGCAGCGGTCAGGCTTGACTCCTTAAAGGGCAGGTTCAGATCCTCGATAAGCCGGCCCACGGCCCGTCCCAGTCCTGTTTTCTGTTCATGGGCCATGGAAATGGCCTGGTTGAGCAGTTCCGAGGTCTCTTTGGCCATGCCGAAGCTGCCCGAGGCCAGACTCTCTGCCACATCTTCACTAGTGCGGCCGGTGAATGCCACCTCAAAATCATGGATGATGCAGGATCCGTTCATGGCCAGATGAGTGATCACGCCTTTTTCCATGAGATCAATCAGGATGGGTGCCATGCCGGTTTTGACCACATGCCCGCCCATGCCAAAGCAGACGTGGTGATTTTTTTGGGCCGCACCTGCAATGGCGTCAACCACATTCCGGATATCTTTGCCCGCAAGAATGGCGGGCAGCCGGTCAAAAAAGGTCCCAAGGTCTGCGCCCTTTGTCCAGGGCCTGGCAAAATCATCCCGGGATACCAGGCTTTTTCTGTCCTTAATGGAATAGGTGCAAAGTTTTGAGTAATCTAATTTTATGTGATCCGGTTGTGAGCAATATAGGGGGTGCCCGGCCCCTTTCTTATTGGCCATTTTTTTATTGGTCACGGAACAGCATCCTTTCGGCAAGATCACATAAAATATGACCCAGGGTGATATGAACTTCCTGGATACGGGCTGTTACGGGACTGTCCACACAAAAGGCCATATCACTTATCTCCTTTAGCATTCCCCCGGCCCCGGAAAATCCCACCAGGGTCAGTCCCTGGTCCTTTGCCACGGCTGCAGCCCGGATCACATTGGCAGAGTTGCCCGAAGTTGAGATGCCAATGGCCATGTCCTTTTTGTGTCCTAAGGCCTGGACCTGCTTTGAAAAAATTTCGTCAAAGGAGTAGTCGTTGCCGATACTGGTGATAATCGAGGTGTCGCAGGTCAGGGCAATGGCGGGTAATGGTTTACGTTCCATCTGAAACCGGTTAATAAATTCTGCAGCAATGTGCTGGCAGTCTGCCGCAGATCCGCCGTTGCCGAAAAGCAGCAGTTTTCCGCCGGCTTCAAGGGTGTCTGCCATTTGACGGGCACAGGTTTCAATGAGATCTTCATGGGCTGCAAAGAATTTTTGCTTTGTTTGAATGGCATCCTGAACAGTCTGCCGGATCAGCGCTTTCATTTGTTTCCTCAATATGGTCGTGGATATTTTGAATTTCTTCAAGATAGTGTCTGTACTGTTCATTTTCAGGGTCCAGGCCCAGACTTTTTTTTGCAAAGCTGAGGGCTATGGACAGATTTCTTTTCTGTAACGCCATGGCCCAGGCATAGCCGGACAACGCTGCGGCATCATTGGGATTGCGTTTTACAGCCTGGTTGAACTGGGCTGCGGCACCTGGGACATCTTCCCGTTCCAGCAGGATCTGGCCTTTGATTCTAAACGCTGTACCTGATTCTGGTTTTAGCCGAATAGCGGCATCCAGGTGGGTCATGGCCGGATCAAATTTTTTTTCCTTGAACAGAAGATGGCCCAACAGCAGTTCAATTTCAAATACATCCGGGTTGATCCCATGGGCTTTTTTAAGGTAGGCCAGAGCGGAATCGTGTTTATCGTTGATCTGGTGGATCAGGCCGAGGTTGTGGATGACCATCACCTCTTCGGGATTGATATTTCGGGCCTTTTCAAAGTATTCCATGGCCTTGTCCAGGCAGGCGTCCACCCCAAAGGCTACGCCCAGGCTGTTGAGCAGGTTGATATCACCCGGGGCAATGGAAAGCCCTTTTTCGTATTCAGTGATGGCTGCGTCAATATTGTTAAGCTGGAACAACCTGTCTCCACTGATATTCAGGGACAGACCGTCAAATTCAACTGCATGGCCGGGGCCGAAAAATGCTGCATGGTCCAGGGCTTTGAGCGCGCATCCGGCCATCTCTTCAACCGGGAAATAATGAAAAGGGAAGGCAATTGTTCCCATGATCAGTTTGGCATTCAAGGCCTGGGAAATTTTTTCATTGAGCAGGCCAAGCCGTTTTTCACCTTGGTCTGCAGTTTTATAATCCCAGAACACAAAGATGGCAGTGAATGGGTCCAGGCATTCCCAGATGCCTTTGTCTTCTTCCAGCACAGAATGGAAGCAGGCGTGAAAAACCTCATTTGCTTTATCAATGGTCTCTTCCGATGCTGCCGGATCAATCTGTATGGCCGCCGTGGTAAATCTCTTTTGGGAGGCGCAGGTATCGGCTGTACGCCGGGCAAAAATTTTGAATTCCTTTGACGGCTGTGTGAGCAGGTCTGAATAGTAAACTGCCGGGGGGCTCAGAGCAGGGGCGTCCCCCGTTGTTTTTAAAAACTGAATCTCTTTTGCAATGAATTTTAGCATCATCATTAATCTATCAGTTTTTTTAAGATGTTGGCAAGGATCTTGTCCTGTCCGGGTTGAAGTGTTCTGGGGTCAACGATGAACCAATCGTCCTCAATGCGTCCCATCACGGCCGGATCAAAGGCCCGCAGTTTTTTGTCCAGGGCTGTTACGGAGATGGTTTTGGGCCGGATGGTCAGGCACCGGGTGGGCAGGGTCAGTCCGGGATAGGAACCGCCGCCCGGCCTGGACGTCATATCTGCCAGGGCGAGTTCCGCCCGGCTCCCCACAGCGTCTATGACTAATGCGAACAGAACGTCTGCATCCCGGCAGATTTGTTCATAGGACAACGTCAGCATTCTTAGGGTGGGGATCTTTTCAACCGCCACAAGGGGGTCCCGGTAAAGCTTGAGTGTTGCCTCCAAGCCTGCCAGGGTCATCTTGTCAATGCGCAGGGCCCGGGTCAGCGGGTTGGCCTTGATCTGGTCCAGGCAGTGTTTTGTGCCGACAATGATGCCGGCCTGGGGGCCGCCTAAAAGTTTATCTCCGCTGAAGGTGACCACGTCAGCGCCCGAGGACACCTGTTCAAAAACCGGGGGTTCGGAAGGCAGCCCGAATGCGCTGAAATCAATCAGTGTGCCCGAGCCCAGGTCTTCCATCACCGGAATGCCATGGTGCTTTCCAATGCCCACCAATTCTTTAAGTGAAACCGATGCGGTGAAGCCCTCAATTTTATAGTTGGACGTGTGAACCTTGAGCAAAAGTCCTGTCTCTTCGGTGACGGCATTGGTATAGTCATGGGGGTGGGTGCGGTTGGTGGTACCCACTTCCTTTAAAATACACCCGCTTTTTACCATGACGTCCGGTATCCTGAAGGAGCCGCCGATCTCCACAAGCTCTCCTCTGGAAACAATGACCTGGCGCCCCTGGGCAAGGGTATTTAAAGCCAGCAGCACGGCGCCGGCATTGTTGTTTACAGCCATGGCCGCCTGGGCTCCGGTCAATTCGCAGAGAAGCGCTTCAATTGCCGCGTAGCGTATGCCGCGTTTGCCCGTTGCAAGATTGAGTTCAAGATTGGAGTAGGAGGAGGCGATCTCCATGATATTATTTAAGGCATCCCGGCAGAGCAGGGCCCTGCCAAGATTGGTGTGCAGGACCACGCCGGTGGCGTTGATCAACGGGTTAAGCCGGTTTTTCATTTTCTGGGCCGCAAGCAGGGCCGCCTGCTTTATTATAGCGTCATCACTGATTATTACAGGTTTGTCTTCAAGTATTTGTGTGCGGGTTTTGTCAATGGCCCTTCGTACAGATTCAAGTATGAGGCTGCGCGGCACCCGTGTAAATCGGTCATCTGTTTCGGCAAGGGCCAGAATATGATCCACACCGGGCAGGGATTTGAGTTGTAACTGCTTATCAGGTATTGGCTTGTTCATGATTCATTAAATAAACATGCAGATGCTGATTTTCGTTAAAATAACCTTAATTATCATTAATTCCTGAACGGATTCAACCCTTATTAACGGATCAGGCTTCCCGGTAAAGGGTTAACACACCCGGACCGGGCGAGTTTTTTGTCCGTATTTTTTAAAGGCAAAAAAAGGTGTTTTGTGGTAAAATATGCGTAATTTTTTATTTTGTGTCAATCCTTAGGATCGCAAAGGGCGCTCATGCAGAAAACAGCAAAAGAATATATTATTTTTCCTCTGGATTTCCCCTCCATGGAGGCGGCCCAGTCCCATATCAGGCAGCTTGACGACCGGGTAGGCATGTTTAAAATCGGCCTTGAACTGTTTATCCGCCAGGGCCCGGCTGTGGTGGAGATGGTAAGAAAGATGTCCGGTGCCGGTATTTTTCTGGATCTGAAACTGCATGATATCTCAACCACGGTGGGCCGGGCCATGGCCAGCGTAGCGGATCTCGGGGTGGATCTGGTGACGGTTCACGGAGCTTCTTCACAAAAAATGCTTGGGGCCGCCGTTAAAAATGCCGGAAAAACCAAAGTGCTTGCCGTGACCTTGCTTACGGACAATGACGCAGCTACGGTCCGGGCCCAGGGCTTTAAGGATGAATATGTCAATGCCCCGGAAAAGCTGGTGCTGCTGCGGGCCCGCATGGCCCTGGACGCCGGATGTGCCGGTGTGGTGTGTTCAGGACGGGAAACCGCCATGTTAAAAACGCAACTGGGCAAAGAATGCCTGATCGTTACGCCGGGAATCCGGCCCCAATGGTGCCTGACACCCGGGGATGACCAGAAACGGGTTGTCACCCCGCTTAAGGCTGTGCAGGCGGGTTCTGACTATATTGTCATTGGCCGGCCCATCCGGGATGCTGACGATCCGGCCCGGGCCGCTGAAAAGGTGGCCCTGGAAATTGAAGCCGGTCTATCCGGCCCTGTCGCGTAGGGCGCCTGACAGACCGGTTTTAAAAAATAGCGAAAAAATTCGTTTTTAATTATTGCCTGAACGGAAACCCGTGTTTGGACGAAAACTTACCCAGATGCAAGGCACAGAAAAATTTGCAACCGGAGCATACTAAAGTATGTGAGGATTGTAAATTTTTCTGTAACGCGGCAGATGGGTGAGTTTTCGTTCAAACACTAATTATTGTTCCTTGTCCAAATTATTGTTCCTTGTCCAGACCAAAGACTGCGTGTAAGGTCCTGACGGCCAGTTCCGCATATTTGGCCAGAATCACGCATGAAATACGGATTTCAGAAGTTGAAATCATGCGGATGTTGATGTTTTCCTGGGCCAGGGCCTTGAACATCACCGCAGCCACGCCGGAATGGCTCTTCATCCCCAGACCGATTACTGATATTTTGGCAATCTCGGTGGCGGTTCTTATTTCGCCGGCATTGATCTGGTCCGCCACTTTTTTGGAAATTTCCAATGCCCGGTTAAAATCGTCCTTGGTCACGGTAAAGGTCAGGTCTGTTTCGCCGCCGGTGCGGGAGTTCTGGATGATCATGTCCACGGAGATACCGGCCTCGGCAAGGGCACCGAAAACCTTGGCTGCGGTGCCGGGCTGGTCAGGAACGCGCTTGAATGTAATTCTTGCTTCATTCATGTCACAGGTGATGCCTGACACCACCGGGCTTTCCATATTCTGACTTTCGTTGACAACCATGGTTCCTTCCTCCTCATTGAATGATGACCGGACATGCACGGGCACATTGTATTTTTTTGCAAATTCCACAGACCTGATCTGGAGCACCTTTGCCCCCAGAATGGCCATTTCAAGCATTTCATCATAGGAAATTCTGCTGATTTTCCTGGCTTTGCGGCAGATCCTTGGATCGGTTGTGTACACCCCGTCCACGTCGGTGAAGATCTCACAGACATCGGCTTTGAGCGATGCGGCAATGGCAACAGCCGAGGTGTCGGACCCGCCCCGGCCCAGGGTGGTGATGTCTCCATGGGCGTCCGCACCCTGGAATCCTGCCACCACGACAATATTTCCCTCATCCAGGGCCTCACGCAGGTTCTGGCTGTCGATCTCCCGGATTCTGGCTTTGCCTGACATATGGTCGGTCTGGATGCCGGCCTGGAAACCTAAGAAGGATTTGGCCTTAAGCCCTCTTGATTTAAGCATCATGGCCATTAAGGCCGCCGTGGTCTGCTCTCCGGTTGCCAAAAGGACGTCCAGTTCCCGTTCATCCGGGGTTTCGGATGCCTGTCTGGCAAGGTTGATCAGATTATTTGTCACACCTGCCATGGCCGAAAGCACCACCACCATCTGATCTTTGTTTTCATAGGCCTTTTGTACCCGGTCGGCCACTTTGGAGATCCTTTCGATATCTGCCACAGATGTGCCGCCAAATTTTTGCACCCGTAACGCCATTGTGTCTCCCAAAATTTTAGCTTTTATTAGTATATTTATTACAGGGATAGATTGCTTAGCAGATTTATTCCGGCTTGTCCAGATGGGGAAAAGGTTATTTTTCTATTAAAGTCGGCATCAAATTCAAAATGGATGTGAAGATCAAATACAAAGCCGGTTTCAATGAGAAGATCCGGCCATTCCACCACAATGACGCTGTCCTGTCCCATCTGGTCCTCAATGCCGATATAATCCAGCTCGTCTGGGTCTGAAAGCCGGTACAGGTCCAGGTGGCACAGGCGCATTTTTCCTGCCGGATATTCATTCATGATGGTAAAGGTGGGGCTGGTGATGTAATACCCGTCCTCCACGTCCAGCCCCCTGGCAAGGCCCTGGACAAAACAGGTCTTGCCGCAGCCAAGA
>QKDP01000130.1 GCA_003252055.1 Desulfobacter postgatei
GGCCATGACCGCAGGGGTTCAGTTTTTCAAACGCATGTCCGATGGTGTGGCCGAAGTTAAGCTTGCGGCGCTCCCCGGCCTCCCGTTCATCTGCCTGGACCACACGGGATTTAATGGCCACTGAATCCGCAACCATCCGGAAAATCGTTTCCCGGTCCAGGTCCAGGGCTTTATCCCGGTTGTTTTCGACAAACTCCAGAAGGGGTGGGTCCTTGATCAGCCCATGTTTGACAATCTCGGCCAGCCCGTTGGAGATTTCACTTTTCGGCAGGGTGGACAGCATGTCGATGTCACACAGGACAAACTGGGGCTGGCTGAATACCCCCACCATATTTTTAAAGGCATCCAGATTCACGCCGTTCTTGCCTCCGACGCTGGCATCTACCTGGGAAAGAAGAGAGGTGGAAACAAAGCCGAAACGGATACCCCTTAGAAAAACAGATGCCACAAATCCGGCAATGTCGCAGACAATACCGCCGCCGATAGCCAGCAAAAAACTTGACCTGTCGCACCCGGCTTTAATCATTTCCCGCAGGATATATTCCACCGTAGCAAGGGTTTTGATCTTTTCCCCGGTACCGATGGTGATCACATGGCCGGCAGGGAATGATGCACCGTAATGCTTGAGGATGTTTTTATCGGTAACAATAACCACAGAGCCCTGATCCGGCAGGTAATCTCCGACACGGGACAGGGACTCCCCCACATGGATGGCAGATGTTCCCTGCCGGCCTTCAACTGTAAAGGTTTTAATCATATTTTTTTGCCTTTAAAAAAGGTGTTTCATCCGTTTTCATAAAATTTTTATGCAATGTTGGGGTTCCTTTAACATTATATTTACTCCCGTACTTTTTTATCAATATTCGTTGGCTTGGGCAAACAAAAAAGACAGCAGGTCAAAGACAGCTTTTTTTGTAATTTTTTCCTTTTTAAACGGTGTTGAAACCATGCAAATTTTCATAGTATTATGGGTCGCCTATATTGCTTGGATTTTTATGGCGGAACTAAATAATAAGGAGCTTGGTGACAAGTGACGAAGAAAGACGTGGAAAGCTGCGATAAACTTCGGGGAGGGGCTCAACACCCTTCACAAAGGAGCACAGGCCGGCATGATCGACCATGTCGGCCTGTATTTTAAAGGAAAGCCGATAAGAATGACAAAATCATTTTCACATAAAGACAATGAAGTGTTTTTGAAAAAGATACCGGACAAGCTTCCGATCCTGCCTTTACGGGATACGGTCGCATATCCGTTTATGCTTCTGCCGTTGTCGGTAAATATTCCCAGGTCGATGAAGCTGATTGAAGACGCGTTTAATGGGGATCATTTAATCGGGCTTGCAGCAATGAAAGACAGCTCGATCACAGAGCCTACGCCGGGACAAATCCATGAAATCGGCACCGTTTGCATATTGCACAGGGTCGTTCATCTGGACGACGACAGCCTGCAGATATTTGTTTATGGGTTTGAACGGTTCCGCATTGCCTTCTGGCATGAGACAGAGCCGTATTTGAAAGCAAGGATTTTATTGCACCCGGACATTCTCGAATACGATAATGAGCTTGAAGCCGCCTTCAGAATTCTGCAGACGCTTTCTAAGGAAGTCATTTCACTTCTTCCGAATATCCCGGCCGCTGCGAGTGATTACATCGATACAATAAAAGATCCCCGTTATCTTTTGTATCTGGTGGCATCCAATATCCAGATTGAATTCAAGGATGCCCAGAAACTGCTTGAAACCGATAGTGTGAAAGATAAGTTACACCTGCTGATTTTTCATTTATCGCACGAAAGGGATATCCTTAAGCTGAAGCAGAAGATCCAATCGGATGTCAGCCGGTCCATGGGTAAACAGCAGCATGAGTACTATCTTCGCCAGCAGCTCAAAGCGATTCAAAAAGAGTTGGGAGAATCGGAGGAAAGCCAGTCTGACGTCGATGAATATACTGAGAAGATAGAAAAAGCCGGCCTCCCGGATGAAGCCAAACAGGAGGCGTTGCGTGAGTTGAAACGAATGGACGGGATGTCTCGGAATTCAGCGGAATACGCCGTCATAAAAACCTATCTGGACTGGATGGTCGATTTACCCTGGCAGGTACGGACAGAAGATGAACTGGATATCAATCACGCACGCACTGTTTTGGATGATGATCACTATGACCTGGCGGACGTCAAGAATCGAATCCTGGAATATCTGGCTGTCCGGCAGCTGGTAAATACCCGCCGGATTCAGTCAGGACCCGACACCATGGGAAATGAAAACCAAGCCATGGGAGCGATTTTGTGTTTTACCGGACCGCCGGGCGTCGGGAAAACGAGTCTGGGGCAAAGTATCGCCCGTTCTCTTGGGAGAAAGTTCACGCGCATGAGTCTGGGAGGGATGAGGGATGAGGCTGAAATCCGCGGTCACAGGCGAACCTATATCGGTGCCATGCCCGGCCGGATCATACAGGCCATTAAACGGGCAGGCTCCCGTAATCCTGTTTTTATGCTGGATGAAGTGGATAAAATCGGCAGCGACTGGCGCGGCGATCCGAGCAGTGCCCTCCTTGAAGTGCTCGACCCTGCACAGAACAGCACTTTCCGTGATCATTATCTGGATGTGGATTTTGACCTGAGCGATGTGATTTTCATCACAACCGCCAACCAGTTGGAGGCCATCCCCCCGCCCCTGAAGGACCGCATGGAAATCATCCAGCTGGAGGGTTATACGGAATATGAAAAAATCATGATTGCAAAAAACGTTGAGCCAAAACGGCCTGACCGCTGAAGAGGTCTCGTTTGGAACAGACGCTTTAAAAAAAATCGTTCAAGGCTATACCCGGGAGGCGGGGGTCAGGAACCTGGAACGTGAAATCGGAACCATTTGCCGCCGGATCGCCGTAAAAATTCTCAGCCGGGAGATAACGGATATTGCCGTAACCTCCGATCATGTCCGGGACTTCCTGAAAAAGGAAAAATTTGAATCCGAATCTTCCGAGCCGTTCAAGATACCGGGAATCGCCACCGGCCTTTCCGTGACAACGGTGGGGGGGGATATCCTTTTCATCGAGGCAACCCGGATGAAAGGCAAAGGGACTTTTCTCATCACCGGACAGCTGGGGGATGTGATGCGGGAAAGCGCTCAGATCGCCCACAGTTATATTCGGTCGAAAGCCGAATATCTCGGGATCGATCCTGATCTATTTAGATGTACCGATGTTCATATCCATGTCCCGGCCGGTGCAATTCCAAAAGATGGTCCATCTGCGGGTATTACGATCGTTGCGGCCATGGCGAGTCTGTTCAGCGGCCGGACTGTCGGCAGCCATATCGGTATGACAGGAGAAGTCACTCTCCGGGGCCGGGTCCTGCCTGTGGGCGGGATCAAGATGAAAGTCCTTGCGGCGCATCGGGCCGGCTTGACAAAGGTGATCCTGCCCAAACGCAATGAAAGCGATGTGAATGAATTGCCGGAAGAGGTGCGTCAATCCATCGAATTTGTACCGGTTGAATGGATTGATGAAGCGTTGAAGATCGCCCTGGAGCCGATACCTTCGATGACGGTATGA
>QKDP01000054.1 GCA_003252055.1 Desulfobacter postgatei
TCTGAATGCGGCTGTCATCGGTCATTGGGGTATCCTTTGGCATCATACCACAACCTTGTTCTCTGCCGGGTCCGCCACCTTGATTTTTCCGGTCACGGCAGCGTTGATCAGGGTAGCCTTGTACTCTTTGAGCTTTTCGATCATTTGCTCCTGTATGGCTATGGCCTGGTCTATTTTGGCGGATTGGGTCTGGATGTGGGTAACAATCTGATTCTGTTCTTTTCTGTCGGGAAAGCCTATTTTCATGTTGAAAAACACATGACCATAAAATCTTAAACGAGATGAATGAAGGCCGATGGAAACTTTATTATAATGCTCAATGTACTTTGTTGTTTTTAATAAAAATTCAAGGTAGCTCGAGTTGAACCGGCCATCTTTCTGCTGCCTGAAAATGCCGTAAGAAGAACTGACTATGCCCGGCCTGTCAGAAACCCCTAACGCCCCCATCCACGCCCACATAATATTAAAAACAAGATCATTTTTCTGACAGGTTTTTGAACCCGTATAGTCTTCAGCCATAAACATGTTTACATTTTTTTCAGAACGAGGGGTAACGCCGGTCATATGTGAAACCGATAACAATTCTTCTTTTCCTGTTGTCGAGCGTTCATCCACTTCAATAAATAGATATTTGGCACGTTTCACCTTCCAATGTGCCGGGATCTGCCCAATCCATTCCACTCCTGAATCAGCCATGGGAACATCCGGATCAAGGCCTTTTGTCACCGCATTCTGAATTAAGATCTGCTTGCGCTCTTTGAGGAGCCGGATCTGCTTCTCTTTGATGGCAAGGGCCTGATCAATTTTTGCGGTTTTGCAGTCGAGAAAATTGGCTATGGTGGTTTGTTCTTGAATACATGGCAATATCAACCAAGTATTTTTAATGGCTCCATGAGAAATTCCATAGCGTGTGATTCCATTGGCCCGGAGACTAAATTGAATGCGATTGTATTGAGCTAAGAGAGTCCAGAATAAGTATTCACCAACAATCTGATTATGCGCTCGTAGAATCGCGAGGTGATAACCACATATAAGTTTTGATTCTTCATGTTTAACCAAAGCTGGGACTCCTATATCCAACCAATCCTCAGAGTCCTTTGTTATTAATACATCGTTAATTTTAATTTTGTAGCGAATAATTTCTTCTTTTGTTGCTGATACCTCCATAAAGGGTATTTTATTGGTTATATAATTATTTTTATAAACATCAACGTAATTGCAGAGTTTTACAGGCGTTTCGAAATCTTTCACAACTTTGTCGACATTGCTTACAATCATTTGCGATGTGAATTTTAAACGCTTTTCTTCCCAACGATCCGGAATCACCCCAATCCACGCCACCCCGGAATCCTTATAAGCCTCATATCTCGACATCACGGGCAAAAGATCAGTCATGGCCCACCCCTGGGACCGCTGCCCCGTCAAGGCCCAGAATATCGGCAATCAACCCCTCGGCCTGGCGCTCCAGGTCCAGGATGTCCCCGGCCACCGCTTCCATGGACCGCAAGGGCTTATGGCGGTAGAAATATTTATTGAAACTGATCTCATAGCCGATCTTCACCGAATCCAGATTGATCCAGGCCTCGGGTACATGGGGGAGGACTTCGGCTTTAAAAAACTCATGGATATCACCTTGCAGGGGCACGGACTCATGGTCACGGAGATCCGGACAGGGTTCAAACGTCCGGTATTCTCCCTTCTTGTCCGCCACAGGATAAAATCCAAAGTCCGGCAGGTCGGCTTGCCGGCACCCCAGATGATCCAGCAGGGTTTCAAGCTTGTCTCCCCACAGTTTGACCTTTTTTTTGACCACCCTGCGGGCGGTTTCATCGTACCGGGACACGGCAGTTAAAATGGCCTTTTTCTCCGGGGCCGACAATTTCAGGTTCAAGGTTTTCAGGGTGGTATCCACCTGGGACTTAAAGTGATTGAAATCCTTGGATTCATCCCGGCCCATGGCGGCCATCAGCGTTTGGGCCGCGTCAACCAGGGCTTTATGCTTTTTCCAGGCATTCAAGCTGAACAGTTTTTTGCGACTCTTTGTATTTAATGCAACGCCGTTGTCCTGGCAAAAGGCCAGGATTTTCTTTTCATGATCAGCAAGAAACCCTTGGGTGTAGACGGCATCCCCCCACTGCGCATATATCCACTCCATGGGGAGGGTAAAGGCCTTATCAAAACGCAGGGGCGCGATGCGTTCTTCGGTAAACTGCGCCGATCTTCTGTCCGGCCGCTCAACGGCCACCTTATAATATCCAAAGTCGCTGTTTTCAAACACCTTGGCCGCAATACCGGTGTCCTCGCCGTTTTCATCCCGGACTGGTTCAATGGGCTGCATCTTGGCACAAGCCCCTGCAATTTCCCGGATATGGTCGCCCAAGAACTCGCAGTTTTTGTTCCCCAGGTTTTTTCTTAATTTCTGAAAACACCTGGATGCGTCAACGAGCAGGACCTTTCCTCGTTTGGCATCGCATTTGTTGTTGGACAAAAGCCAGATATAGGTGGTGATGCCGGTGTTGTAAAACAGGTTATTGGGCAATTGGATAATGGCTTCGAGCAGATCGTTCTCAATGATGTGGCGGCGGATATTGCTTTCACCGCTTCCGGCATCCCCGGTGAACAGGGAAGAGCCGTTGTGAACCGAGGCGATGCGCGACCCGAATACATTCTGGTCAGGCGCCTTCATCTTGCTGACCATCTCCATTAGGAACAGAAGCTGGCCGTCACTGGACC
>QKDP01000236.1 GCA_003252055.1 Desulfobacter postgatei
GCTTCAACAGCATTGATCAGGGTTGTGCGAAGCCCGCCCTGTTCCAGGGTGTGGATACCGGCAATGGCAGTCCCCCCCGGAGAGGCCACCCTGTCTTTGAGCTGGCCCGGGTGTTCCCCGCTTTCAAGAAGCAGGCGTGCCGCACCCAACACGGTCTGGGTGGATAAAAACAGGGCATTTTTTCTGGAGAGCCCCATTTTTACGCCGGCATCGGCCAAGGCATCCACTATGATGAAAATATAGGCAGGGCCTGATCCGCTTAATCCGGTGAACGCATCCATGAGCATATTTTCCTGGATAAATACGGTTTTTCCCACGGAATCAAAAACCGCCCGGGCCAGTTCCACATCACCGTCCTGGACAAACTGCCCCGCGCACACCGCTGTGGCACTCTCTTTGACAAAAGCGCAGATATTGGGCATGGACCTGATCAGGCGCAGTTCCTTTTTAAGGCCCGCGGCGATGGCGGCCAAAGGCACACCTGCAGCAATGGAGATCACAAGCTTGGATTTGTCCAGGGCTGATGCCGTCTCCTTGAGCACGGAACCCAGAATCTGGGGTTTGGTGGCGTAAATAATGATTTCTGATTTTTCACAGACTTCAATATTGCTGGTTGTGGTTAACACCCCGTATTTTTCCTGAACGCTTTTGAGTGTTTCGGAAGAGATATCCGAGCATATAATATTTTCGGGTCTGGCTGCCTTGGACAGCACAAGCCCGCTGATCAGGGCTTCCCCCATGTTGCCGCTTCCAATGAAACCGATTTTTTTATCCTGAAGCATTCCGCCTCCTTTTTGGACTGAAGTAATAATAAAATTGCCTATACTATGGCCCAGCCCGAAATCGTGTCAAGGCTAATATCCAGATGAGGTTATCTGATTTGCTCAAAACCAGATTTTTTGTTAATTTGAATTATGTAGCTGTTAAAAAAAACTTCAGGAGGAATAATGACTCAAACCGATCCGAATAAACTGTATGTTGATGCCAACAATAAAGTTAGTCCTGTAGGGGGGCACCCACAACCGAAAAATAAAGCGGCTTTCTTACAGATTCCAGCCGCGTTGGAAAAAGAAGTGAATACTTATATTAACAAATTGGCCAAGGAAAAGAATATAGAATGGGAAAGTGATGATGGCGTAAAATCGACTTTTCAATCACACGGATGCTTTTTAGTTATATCGCTGGAAAAGATCGAAGCTTTGATGAAAGAAATCAATAACTGTCTTTCTTTGAATGACGCTGATATGGATGAAATAAAAAAAAATCTAAGACAAGCCATGAATATTATTAATGGTATGTAGCCGGGAATAACCTTTTTTATCCGGTCTCTTGGGTTTTGTGACCATTGGCAACGCCTGCAGCTAGGCCATCCTGGTAGCACTTGCTGCCATACCGCGCCACCTGACGGCATAGTCCCCGGATTATACTGACTTCCCGAGCTCTGAGCTGGTAGCGGCTTAAAAAACTTCGGGCCTTGTCAAGCCGGTGTTCCGGATTTTCATGATTGATGTAATGGATTCGGGCAAAGGTATCTTCGAGTTCTTCATACATGTTCTCCAGTTCATACCGGCAGGCCAGCCGGGGGATATGAAATTCCGGTGCCTTGGTGCGGGCCTTGAACAGTTCATGGCACATGACCATGACTGCCTGGGCCAGATTCAGGGAAGAAAACCCGGCTGTGGGGATATTCACAAGGTCGTGACACAGGCGCAAATTTTCATTGGTCAGCCCCCGGTCCTCGGGGCCGAAAAGGACGGCCACCCGGTTTTCTGAAGAAATGGGGATCAGCTTTGTGGCAAGATCGGCCGGAGAGGAATTCACCCGGCGGGTACCGCCAAGCCTTGCGGTGGTTCCGACAATCCAGTTGAATGCTCCAAGGGCCTCAGGAAGCGTGTTGCAGACCGTCATGGCCTCCACCAGTCCGGAAGCGGAGTGGGTCGCCACTTTCAGAACACGTTCCATGTCAAAGTTCCTGGGTGCGGACAAAATCAGCTGTCCCACCCCCATGTTTGCCGCAGCCCGGGCAGCGGCGCCAATATTTTCCGGAACCCGGGTGTCATGAAGCACAATGGCGACATTTTCCATGCAGACCTTGTGGTACATCCTTTTCCCCCTTTTACGTCACACTCAAAAGTTTTCAGGCCGGCAGCGCAGTATCACCGCAGCCGGGTTGCCGCAGGGCGTTGCTGCGCAATCTGCGCGATGAAGATAATCACGCTTCATGATTTGCTGTCAACAGATAAAACCGGTCCGGTCTCAGCTATCCCGATGCAAATCAAAATAATTTATCCCACAATGCTTTTGTTATTGAACGCTGTTAATGTAGGGGCTTGATTTACTTCATTTCAGTGGAATAATTGCTTTTTATTTTCGTTTTGTGTATCGTGGGCAAAATCCATAGAAAAAAGAGTTCCGATGGTATCTGGCGATATATTTTCGGTGAAAAAATCTGAAATTTTTGACCCTGTCAATTTAGCAACTGAGGAGGTAATCAATCATGCATGATAGATATGATTTTAAATGGGAAGACCTTGGCGATCTTTCTGATGGCCGACCCAATTTAGGATCTGAAGCATCTGTTATCGTCTATCGACTCATGCAGTATACATTTAAAGATGTTTTCTCGAAAGAACTCGGCAAGCAAAAAACCCTTGAATTGTTCGTTAAGGCAGGTACTCTTGCCGGCCAGCAGTTTTGCAGGAACGTTCTTGATACGTCGCTGCCATTTAGCCTGTTCATGGCAGAGTTGAAAGAAAAACTGATATCTTTGAAAGTAGGAATTTTAAGAATCGAAGCGGCGGACGAGAAAAAACTTCAATTGGTTTTAACCGTATCAGAAGATCTCGATTGTTCAGGTTTATCAATATTTGGAGAGTCTGTTTGTGATTATGATGAGGGCTTTATTGCAGGTATTTTTGAAGAATATACCGGTAAAAAATTTATGGTAAAAGAAGTGGATTGTTGGGCAACAGGTGATAGAACCTGCCGGTTTGAAGTAAAACCTATTGAGGCTTTCAATGGACCCGCGTAAGATTTTAGAAGAAATAGATGCCTGTCTGAAAAAAGCCATGGTTCAGGGACTTGGAAAGAACGGCCTTGTTTTTCCTATAGATCCAGTTGCTGTTGAGGACGAGCATCTTAGCGCTGTCTGTCATAGGCTTGAAACAATTTTTGGCATGATAAATGAATCATATCAATACTCCGAACATCTTTCCCGTGGGGATCTGAAAACCAAATTATCCCGCAACAATATATTTGCAATGCCGCTTAAAGGATTACAGGCAAGCCTGGCCCATCTAACATGGCAGACCAGGCAGGTTGCGGATGGGGACTTGAATCAGCAGGTGCATTTTCTTGGTGAGTTTTCAGATTCATTCAACCACATGATTAGCTCTCTGCGTGAAAAAAAAATGATTGAACAGCGCTTGAAGCTCATAACCGATGTGCTTGGTGAAGGGGTATTTCTTGTTGATACCCATGGAAAAATTATTTTTGCTAATCCAGAGGCAATCCGTCTGCTTGGATATCGCTTCGATGAAATTGAAGGTGCCTTTATTCATGAAATTATCCACAAACAGAAATCAAACGGCACATTATACAAACTCCAGGAAAACCCGCTTTTCAATGCCATAGCGTCAGGCAATGATTACAATAACGATGATGGCGTTTTTACCTGCAAATCCGGGTTCCTTATGCCTATAAGTTTTATCTGCAGGGCGGTATATATAGACAACATATTGGATGGGGCTGTCATCGCATTTCGTGATATCACGGTGCAAAAAAAACACCTTCAAACCCTTAAGGAAATCAATGATCTTCTGGAGAAACAGGCAACCACAGATGCACTCACTGGAATATTTAATCGAATGAAGTTCAACAAATCGTTAACGAATGAGATACAAAGAGCTCAGCGTTACAGCACCTCCCTTTCATTGATTATTTTTGATATTGACCATTTTAAGCAGGTAAATGATACTTACGGCCATTTGGCCGGTGACACTGTGTTAAAAAATCTTGCCGGACTCGTCGTCTCCAATCTGCGTGAGATAGACGTTTTTGCACGATGGGGCGGTGAGGAGTTTGTAATCCAAACACCGGAAACTTGCCCTGATGGCGCAATAAAATTAGCAGAGAAGTTACGCAGCAAAATTGAAAAACATGATTTTTCAGAACCCGAAAAAATCACCACTAGCTTCGGAGTTACAACCTTTAAAAAAGGCGACAATACCATCTCCTTGTTAAATCGTGCAGATGAAGCACTTTACCGTGCAAAAGAAGGCGGCCGGAATCAAGTTGTGTATCATGGATAATTATCCTATTCAAAAATCTTGCTTTGGTGAACTTTTTGTAACTCATGACCTTATTCGTTGTGTGTAAATGGCCAGAAGGAATGGATTGGTCTTTTATTCCATGAAGAGTGATGACGATATTATTTTGATTGAATAAACATTAAATTGAAAAGGAGAACCAAAATGAAAGTTGTTGCATTTAATGGAAGTCCGAGGAAAAAAGGAAATACAACCGGCTGCCTAAATACTGTTTTAGGTGAGATTGAGAAAGCCGGCATTGAAACCGAAATGATCATGGTTGGGACACAAAAACTTCAAGGCTGTTTGGCGTGTTATACCTGTCTCAAAGAGCGGAATGAAAAATGCATTATAGACGATGATCCCGTCAATGAATGGATTCAGAAAATGAAAAATGCAGATGGAATTTTACTGGGGTCGCCAGTTCATTTTTCTGGTGTGTCCGGCGCAATGAAATCATTTCTGGACAGGGCCTTTTTTGTCAGCACTATGAACGGCAATCTCTATCGTCACAAAGTAGGTGCTGCACTTGCGGCGGTGCGAAGATCCGGGGGTATACCTGCAATGGATACCTTAAATCATTATTTGAGCTATTCTGAAATGTTCATTCCCAGTGGCAATTACTGGACCGTGGCCCATGGTGCAACCCCTGGTGAGGTGGAACAGGATGCCGAAGGTCAACAGATTATGGAACTGCTCGGCAAAAACATGGCCTGGCTGATGCAAATAATAGAAATTGGCAGCAAAGAAATTGCACCTCCAGCCAGTGTGGCTAAAATAGCAACTAATTTTATCCGATAGACCTGGAACAAAAAAAATGCGGAAAAACCGGACAATGTAAACAAGGCCATTGAGGGTTTTAGTTCTTGTGGTCAGCAGAAGTGTTTATTATAAATGCGTCAATCAAACATTTTTGAGAAGAAAAAAAAGGGGGAGGCTTGTACATACTTTGTCTGAATTGTGATGACCGTCCGGGAATTGTTGCTGCGGTTGCAAACGCTTTGTGTGATTCAAACTGCAATATTGAGGAATCTTCACAGTTTTACGATCCATATTCCAACCAGTTTTTTATGCGCGTTATGTTTTCTGCCGTAACTGAAGGGGCGGAGAAAAAGTTTGGAAGCATGTTTGAGGCTGTGGCCAGGGAATTCGGCATGAGCTGGTATATGAGAGAAATGGATGAGCCCGTCAAGATGCTTATTCTGGTGTCGAAAGAGGATCATTGTCTGAACGATATGATCTATCGCTGGCGGACAAAGCACCTTAATATTGACATAGTGGGCGTAGTCTCAAATCATGAGATAAACCGTGAGCTTTCCGAGCAATTCGGCCTTAAGTTTTATTATGTGCCCACGCAGGGGGTTGATAAAGACGTAGTCGATGAGCAGCATTTCAGGATTATCGAGGAAACGGGTACGGAGCTCATTGTGCTTGCGCGCTATATGCAGATTCTTTCTAAGAATATGTGCGAGAGATATGCCGGGCGGGTGATCAATATTCACCACTCATTCCTGCCGGGATTCAAAGGCGCAAAGCCTTATCATCAGGCTTATGAGCGCGGTGTGAAGCTTATCGGGGCGACCGCGCATTTTGTTACAAGGGATCTTGATGAAGGGCCGATTATAGAGCAGGACGTCATGCGTATTGATCATCGCGATTGCCCTAAAAAATTGCAGATTCGGGGCCAGGATACGGAGGCCAGAGTGCTCGCCCGGGCGATCGAAATGTACGCCGAAAGACGGATATTCCTGCACGGGAGCAGAACGGTTATTTTGTAGGGGGTTTTTATTGTTAAAGCATTAATCAAGTCCCAGGTTGTCATAGAAGTGCCGGTGTTTCATCCGGTACAGCGCCTTGTCTTCTTTGACCAGGTAGTGGTATTTGTTGTTTTTGTCATCAAAACATTCAAAAAGCCCGGTATAATCTTCTATATCGGTAACATCACAGATCCTGGAAACATCATCGTTAAACCGCCGGCATACCGAAACCCAGTCTTCAATTTTTGAATCTTTCTTGATGGTAATTGCCTTTGAGGCCTCATCATATTCCGCCTGGATGGATTTCATGTCGACACCTCCAGATTTATTGAGTTGAGTCTGCGACGATTTATTCCGGAACGTCTTTCTTCCTGGCCTCGACGCTCTTTTTCTATCATGATACCCTCCTTTGCCATTACGGATTTTTGTGAGGATATAAAAATTATAATGGTTCGGATGAAGCCTGTCAAATACAGATATACATCCCAAATCCACCATCTAATTTCTGATTTTAATGTAAAATTAATCAATTAACTGCATTTATCTTTCACCCATTTGGTGAAAGATAAATCTTGTTAAACTTTTGAATTAACAAAGAAATAACATATTAGATGGTGGATTTGGGTACATGTAAACTCGTGTTCGATAAATGAAAACCGTCTTTTTTTGAAAGCTTGTTGTGCGGAGAAGAAGCTGGTAGGATATTTTTCAAGTGAGTGGATATGGTTGATGTTAATTTTTTTATGAAAGTTTCAATAAGTTGTTAAATTACTTTTATGTTTTGTTGTGGGTTGCACCTGGGTATTGATAGACCAGGTCAGCCCATGGCTGTTATTCGGGAGGTTATATGCAAACGGAGCTTAACGGTATTCAATTGGCTTATGATGAAGTAGGGGAGGGCCCCGCAGTATTGTTGATTCACGGATTTCCTCTTTGCCGTCAAATGTGGCGCCCCCAGGCGCAGGCTTTGGCCGCCGCCGGTTTCCGGGCTGTCGTTCCAGATCTGAGGGGGTTCGGCGAGAGTGAGGCGGGCACTGGGGTCGGCTCGACGGATCTGTTGGCCGACGATCTGATTGCGCTGCTGGATTATCTCGGTATTGAGAAAGCCGTGGTCGGCGGCATGTCTATGGGCGGGTATGTGCTGCTTAACTTGCTGGCCCGTTATCCGGAACGGTTTTCCGCTGCCTGTTTTATCGTCACCCGCGCTGACGCCGATGATGAAACCGCCCGGGGCAAGCGCAACCATCTGATCGCCGAGGTTGAAGCAGGTCGGCCGGATGTGGTGTCAAGTGCGTTTACCCCGCTTCTTTTTGCTGACCAGACTGTTGCTGCCCGTTCTGAGTTGGTGGCGGAGGTGCGCGGCTGGATGGCGGCTGCCTCTCCCTCCGGTTTGGTTTTGGGGCTGGAGGCGATTCGGGATCGGGCCGATTCATCGGCGTTGCTACCTCAGCTGAGTCTCCCGGTATTGATCATGGGCGCCCGGGAGGACAAGGCGATTCCACCGGAAAAATCAACGGATCTGGCCGAGCGGATTCCCGGCGCCCAACTTTGCATGTTGTCCGCTGCCGGTCATATGGTAAACATTGAGCAACCGGAAGCATTTAATTCCGCGCTGCTTGATTTCTTACGTGACCATTAATGTCAGGACAAAGGGGTGCTCTGACCTCTTTGGTGCTTACGGCTGCTCGACGGCAGCCGTAAGCGTAAGCGTTTTCCTCCAAGTTTTCCGGATTGATAAAAATCGGAGTCCATAGATAGCACCATTTTGGCGGTGTTGTTTCCCTTGATTGCTTTGCGATAGGCTTCCACAGTGCGAACAAAGTGTTGACATGAGAATTGACGTACAAAAACTGAAATCAAAGCTGGACCAGCTTTATTCGGCATATAACCGGAAACAGTATGTTGATCCTGATCCATTGTTGTTTCTTTACAACTATCCGGATGTCCGGGACAGGGAGATTGCAGGCATTATTGCCTCGAGTCTGGCATATGGCCGGGTGGCCATGATCATGCAGGCTGTATCGGCTGTGCTTGAAAAGATGGGACCTGACCTTCACGGGTTTGTAATGAATGCCGATTCGGAAAATATCGCCGACATGTTTCAAAACTTTAAATACAGGTTTGCCACAGGGGATCACTTAAAAGCCCTGATCATGGGGCTTCAGGCGGTTATTGCCGATTACGGATCCTTGGGGGCCTGTTTTACTCTGGATCAGGCTGGTGGGACAAATCTGTCTGAAGGACTTGCCCGGATCAGGACCCGGGTTTTTCGGGCAGGGGATGCCGGGCATCTTCTGGCTGATCCAGCAAAAGCCTCTGCCTGCAAACGCAGTCATCTGTTTTTAAGATGGATGGTGCGCAAAGATCAGGTGGATCCGGGGGGCTGGTCCAATGTGCCGGCAGCAGCGCTGATCTGTCCTGTGGATGCGCACATGTTTAAAATCGGCCATATGCTTGGATTTACAAAACGTCGCAGTGCCGACGGGATCTGTGCTGCCCAGATTACCGAAGGCTTCAGGCGGATCAGCCCTGATGACCCGGTGAAATATGATTTCTGTCTGACCCGGTTCGGAATCCGTAACGGACTTGATATGGCCGAACTGGAACGATTTTTAAAGGACGATGTAAATAATGTATAAAGGGTATGAACTGCCGCCTTTGATCAAGGGAAAGCTTGTAAAACGATATAAACGCTTTTTGGCTGATATTGAACTGGAGAGCGGGGAGGTGGTCACTGCGCACTGCCCTAACTCAGGCTCCATGAAAGGTTGTGCCTGTCCAGGCTCCGACGCGTGGATTTCACAAAGCACCAACCCGAAACGAAAGCTTAAATACACCTGGGAACTTACCCGGGTTGACGGTACGTTCATTGGTATTAATACGCTTGTGCCCAACCGACTGGTCAGGGCATCTGTGGAAAACCATCTGATACCGGAGCTTTCCGGTTACAGCCGGGTGAGGTCTGAAGTGAAAACTTCCGAACATACCCGCCTGGACCTGATGCTGGAAGATGACAACGGAAAGCGGTGTTTTATGGAAATCAAAAACTGTACCCTGGTGGAAAACGGGGTGGCCAGGTTCCCCGATGCCGTTACGACGCGGGGGCAAAAGCATATCCAGGAGCTTGTGGCCCTGGCAGCCAACGGACACAGGGCGGTTCTGTTTTTCCTTGTCCAGCGCACAGACGCTTATGCCTTTACCCCGGCCGCCGACATTGATCCGGAATATGCAGAAAAACTGATGCAGGCCAGGTTAAAGGGCGTTGAAATTATTGTCCGGGATGTTGCTTTTGATCTGGATGTAAACCCGGCACTGATTCGCCTGGATCGTTCTTTAAATTTATGTTAAATGCAGATTCTGGAAGATGTCGTTTTCTTTTTTAAGATTTTACTTGAGGTTAAGTGCGATTAATTCTATAAGACCAGGTGGTATTAAAATTAAGAACTTGAATGGATGGCTGCCGGTTGTGGGGGTCATCCCTGAGGATTATAACCTTACAACAACACTTTTTTAGGAGGTTTTATGTCAACTCTCGTATTTGGTCACAAAAACCCGGATACCGACTCCGTAGTCGCAGCCATCGCGCTGGCCGATCTGAAAACAAGCCTTGGTGAAGATATTGCACCGGCTATTCAGGGCGACCTGAACCCCGAATCCAAATTTGTCCTGGACAAATTCGGCCTGGCTGCACCTGCCGTGGTTACCAGCTATGCCGGTAAAGATGTTTACCTGGTGGATCATTCCGATCTGGCCCAGAGCCCTGACGACCTTAGCGAAGCCAACATCCTGGGTATTGTAGACCATCACAAACTCGGTGATGTAACCACCGGACAACCCCTGGAATGCTGGATCTGGCCTGTGGGCTGCACCTGCACCGTAATTGCTTCCATGTACGAATACTTTAATGTTGAGATCCCCAAGGGCGTTGCCGGTGCCATGCTGTGCGCCATCCTGTCCGACACCGTAATCTTCAAGTCCGCCACCTGCACAGACAAAGACAAAGAAGTTTGCGCAAACCTGGCTGAAATCTGTGGCGAATCTGATCTTGACGCTCTGGGCATTGCAATGTTCAAGGTAAAATCCGCTGTTGAAGGCACCCCGATCCGTGCACTGGTTCTCCGCGACTACAAAGATTTCAAAATGGGTGGTTCCGGCGTTGGCTGCGGTCAGCTTGAACTGGTTGATCTGTCCATCGTTGACGGCATCAAGGCTGATCTTGAAAAAGACATCCGTGCTATGAA
>QKDP01000040.1 GCA_003252055.1 Desulfobacter postgatei
CGGCCGGTGAAGCGCATCAGTGATGTGAAAAAACTTATGGCGTCACAGTTTCCCGAGGACAGCGGCCCCATGATCCACCCGGTACGGCCTGACTCATATATTAAAATGGATAACTTTTACACCATGACAGTGTATGAAAAAGGGGCTGAAGTGATCCGCATGATCTATCAGCTTTTAGGACAGGATCTGTTCAGAAAGGGCATGGATCTGTATTTTGAAAAATTTGACGGCATGGCCGTAACCCTTGAGGATTTTGTGGGTGTCATGGAAACGGCGTCCGGCCGCATCCTGGACCAGTTTTTCCTGTGGTACACCCAGTCCGGTACACCGGAAATATCCATGACCCGTTACTATGATAAAAATACCGGAACCCTGTCTTTGACCTTTACCCAGGCCACATCCCCGGACAGGAATCAATCCGAAAAAAAACCCTTTCATATCCCTGTCCGGATCTCTTTGATCAACAGAGCAGGGGAAACTGTCAAACAAGACGTTCTGTATGAGCTGACAAAAGAAACCCACACCTTTGAATTTGAAAATGTGTCTGCTGATATCTACCCTTCCGTATTCAGGGAGTTTACGGCGCCTGTACGTCTGACCACCGATTTTTCAGATCAAGACCAGGCCTTTCTCATGGCCCGGGATACCGATCCCTTTAACCAGTGGCGTGCGGCTCAAACCCTGTTCATTGATGAGATAAAGAATCTGGTGACTGCCATCCAGACCGGCGGATCCATGACTGTATCGGCAGGGCTTGTACAGGCCTTTTCCATGGCCCTGGAAGACACGGAAAAAGACAGGGCGTTCCTTTCCAAGGCCCTTGCCCTGCCCCTGGAAACAGAAATCAAGGATCATTTTGAGATCATTGATGTTGAGGCCATTCACCAGGCAAGGACCTTTTTGAAACAAACTCTGGCGGAAAAACTGGAATCAAAATTAAAAACCGTATATGACATCTGCCGGTCCGCAAACCCTGCCGATATTTCAGGTGCGGCCATGGCGGACAGAAGCCTTAAAAACCTTTGCCTTTCCTATCTTGGCTGCCTGTCTAATAAAGATGTCCCGGGCAAAGATATCCAGGACCTTGTGCAAAAACAGTTTGAAAGTGCCGGCAACATGACGGATGAATTTGCCGCCTTTAAAATTTTAAGCCACATGAATCCTGAAATGCGTGACAAGGCATGTCACACTTTTTATGATAAATGGCAGGCCCGAACCCTGGTAATAGACAAATGGTTTTCTGTCCAGGCCCAGTCCAGCCTTAAGGACACTTTAGACCAGGTAAAAAAACTGACCGCACACAAAGATTTTACCATGGCCAACCCCAACAAGGTCCGGGCGCTCATATTTGCCTTTGCCATGGACAATCCCATGCATTTTCACAGGCCTGACGGACAGGGTTATGAATTTTTAGCCGAACGGATTCTGGCGCTGGATAAAATCAACCACCAGACAGCAGCACGGCTTTGCGCATGTTTCAACCTATGGAAACGGTATGATGAGAACAGACAAGTTATGATGAAAAAGCAACTTGAAACCATGGCGGGACAAAAAGAGTTATCCAGAAACCTATATGAAATCGTATCCCGGGCCCTGGAATAATGTCTATCCAGAAATAGCCCCGCAGTCAAAACTGCGGGGCATTCTTTCAGGCATAGTATTCCTTATACCAGTCGACAAAATTCTGTATCCCCTGTTTTACTGACGTTTCGGGCTTAAACCCGGTGGCGGCGATAAGATCATCGACATCAGCCCAGGTGGCGGGCACATCGCCTGCCTGCATGGGCAGATAGTCAATTTTTGCTTTTTTGCCCAGGGCATCTTCAATGGCATGGACAAAGTCCATCAATGGCACAGGCTCGTTATTACCTATATTGTAAATTCTGTACGGCACACAGGAGCTTGAAGGAACGGGATTTTTGCCGCTCCATTCCGGATCAGGCTCCGGGACATTGTTCATCACCCGGACAACCCCTTCCACAATATCGTCAATATAGGTAAAATCCCGCTGCATCTTACCATTGTTAAACACCTTGATGGGCTCGTCATCTAAAATGGCTTTGGTGAAAAGAAACAATGCCATATCAGGCCTGCCCCAGGGGCCATACACAGTAAAAAACCGCAACCCTGTTACCGGCAGATTATACAGGTAGCTGTAAGAATGGGCCATGAGTTCGTTGGCTTTTTTTGAAGCCGCATACAGGCTGACCGGGTGATCCACATTATGGCGAACCGAAAAAGGCATGTGGGTGTTCAGCCCATACACCGAACTTGAAGATGCAAACACAAGATGCCTGACCCCGCCATGGCGGCAGCCTTCAAGAATATTGCCAAACCCCACTAAATTGGAATCCACATAGGAAGCCGGGTTTTCAAGGCTGTACCGCACCCCGGCCTGGGCCGCCAGGTTCACCACGCAGTCAAAGGTATTTTCCTCAAACAGCTTTGCCATGTTGGGCCGGTCCGCAAGGTCCAGGAAAATAAATTTGAAATCCGGATATACGGATAAAAGCGCCAACCGGTCTTTTTTCAGGTTCACATCATAATAATCGTTGAGATTATCAATTCCCCATACACGGTGACCGTCATTCAACAGCCGTAAAGAAAGCGCAGACCCGATAAACCCGGCTGCACCGGTGATCAATATATTCATGTTTAATCCTTTCAAATTTATGTATTTTATCACGATCAGGCATTCATGACAAATCAAGGG
>QKDP01000045.1 GCA_003252055.1 Desulfobacter postgatei
AATTGAAACCACCTATGAAATTGATTATATCAATGACCTGACCATTGTGGCGACCATAGGCGAACTGGGATTTGAAAAAATTATTGCCGTGGGCGAGTATTTCAGAAACACGATCATTAACATGGCCGAAGTTGCGTATTCCGTATCAAAAGAATACCAGGGCATGGGAATTGCCAACATCTTACAGAAGAAACTCACTCAAGCGGCCATTGACAACGGTATTAAAGGACTGATCGCCTATACTTCTCCGCATAACAAAAACATGATCAGCCTTTTTCACAAACTGCCATACAAAGTCACAACTGAAAGAAATGATGACATGCTTATTCTAAGCTGCGTGTTCAATGAACCTAAAGCAGATGACGACGGTAAAGCCCTGGGCGACGCCATTCTATCCATGGGCTAAATTTAGTTTTTTTTCACAAGCAACGCCACGGATTCAATATGATAGGTGTGGGGGAACATATCCACAGGTGTGACTTCCAACACGGCGTAACGTGATGCAAGCATTTCAAGGTCCCGGGCAAGGGTTGCAGGATTGCAGGAGACATAGACGATTTTGCCGGGAGAATGGGCCAGCACATGTCCCACCACATCTTTGTGCATGCCCACCCTGGGCGGATCAATAATAATCACATCCGGCTTTTCCGGCACCTGCCTAAAAACATCCTTGATGTCCCCTTCCAGAAAGGTACAGTTATCAATGCCGTTCAAACGGATATTTTCCCTTGCGTCGACCACAGCAGAATGAACGATCTCAATTCCGTAGATTTTTTTTGCCTGGCCCGATAGCCAGACAGGAATGGTTCCGGTACCTGAATACAGATCCAGAACAGTCTGGGACCCGTCAAGACCCGCATATTCACTGACTTTGGCATACAGTTTTTCACAGGCCCGGGTATTTGTCTGGAAAAAAGAGTTTGCCGAAATTTTAAACTGATAACACCCGAGTTTTTCAATCAGATGATCTTCTCCATGGATAAGGATCTCTTCCTTGCCCGTTGAAACCCCGGATCGTGCATCGGTAATATTATTGACAATGGAACGAATCCCGGGGAATTTGTCGGCAAGAATCCGGCCCAGGGAGTCAATGACACCAGTCTTTTTTTCACTGGTCACAAGATTGACCATCCACTGGTCCCGGGCCACGGAATGCCTTAGCATGACAAAGCGCCAGAATCCCTCGTGGTTGCGCAGGTGATATGCCGCAAGTCCGGACTGGGCCACAAAGCCGCGGATGGTCTCTAAAATTTCATTACCCAGGGCCGGCATGATATGGCAGGTGTGAATATCAATTACCTTGTCAAAGGTGCCGGGCACATGCAGTCCAATGCCAAAACCTTTTTTAATGGAATCATCAGCCAGTTCTTCCGGCATGAGCCAGCGCATGGAAGAACAGGAAAACTCCATTTTATTCCGGTATTCGTAAACACAATCCGAAGGCACAGCATCCGTGACCCGGATATCTTTTAAACGCCCGATGTGCGCCAGCGACTCTACAACATGGCGCTTCTTGTATTCAAGCTGGCGCTCGTAGGCAAGCTGCTGCCATTTGCAACCCCCGCAAAACCGGTTGTATTCGCATCTTGCTTCCTGGCGCAGAGGTGAAGGGCTGATAATATTGATCAGCCGTGCTTCAGCCCAGGATTTCTTTTTTTTGAAAATTTTTACAAAAACCCGGTCTCCCGGCACACACCGGTCCACAAACACGGGAAATCCATCGGGTTTGGCCAGCCCTTTTCCCCCAAAGGCAAGGTCAATGATATCAAGTTCGTAGGTTTTGCTTTTTTTAACGGGCATTTTATACTATATTTTGTAGTTATATTGTTAAAAAAGGCGATAAATATACAAAAATATGGAAACAAACACAAGATGAAAATAGTGGAAACAAATTTTACAGTTGATGGATTCACCCTGAAAGGCACCCTTCATCTTCCTGAAAGTCCCATGCCGCCACTTGTTGTCGGCTCCCATGGTCTTGAAGGCAGCCGAACTTCAGCAAAACAGATGCTTTTATCAAAGGTTCTGCCTGCAAATAAGATTGCCTTTTTCCGTTTTGACCACAGGGGATGCGGCGACAGCCAGGGCAGTTTTATGAAGGACACCAGTCTTGAAACGCGCACAAGGGATTTTTGTGCGGCAGTGGGTCATGTTCTTGAAATGGGGGTTACATCAAACCGGGTTGCCCTGTTTGGCTCCAGTATGGGTGGCGCCACCTGTATCAACGCCTGGCAGGATCTTGAACGCACCGGGTGCAGGATTCAAGGTGCTGTTTTGTGCGCATCACCCGTGAATACCCGAACCATAAAAAGAATTTCTTTGGCAGGGAACGACAAGCGCCCTGCCCTTTCTTTAGATTTTTTCAAGGATAACCTTTTGTATGACCTTACAGATCAGGCAAAGGCGCTGCACCATGTCATGATTTTTCATGGCAGCGCCGATGAGGTGGTCCCGGTGAAAAATGCCAATATCCTTTATGCCGCCATGCAGGCCCCCAAAGAGATGGTCCTTCATGACGGCGGCGACCATCAGATGACAACCCGGGCACACCAGCAGGATTTTGAACGGAAGATGATAGCCTGGTACAGCTCCGTGTTCAATCCCCCAAAAGAGAACCCGGGCCACAGCGGCCCGGGAAACATGAACTCAGCCTAAATTTGCTACCTATAATTTCAATTGGTTAGAAAAATTTGAATACAACCTAATGATCTA
>QKDP01000205.1 GCA_003252055.1 Desulfobacter postgatei
AAAGGATACCCCAATGACCGATGACAGCCGCATTCAGATCTACCAGAGCCCGGATGGGGAAACCTGTGTGCATGTCCGGTTTGAGCAGGACACGGTCTGGTTGACCCAGCGCCAGATGGGGGAGGTGTTCGACACCACGCCTGAGAATGTGCTGATGCATCTGAAAAACATATATAAAGCCGGGGAGCTGGATCCAAAGTCAACTGCTAAGGATTTCTTAGTAGTTCGAACGGAAGGCTCTCGACAGGTCAAAAGACAGATCAAGCATTATAACCTGGATGCCGCCATTTCCGTGGGATACCGGGTGAATTCCAAACGGGGGGTGCAGTTTCGTATCTGGGCCACCGGGCGGCTGCGGGAGTATCTGGTTCAAGGGTATGCCGTCAATCAGAAACGCTTTGAAGAGAATGCAGCAGAATTGAAGCAGGCCCTTGACCTGATTCAAAAGGCGGCCCAGTCCCCGGCCCTTGCCACGGACATGGGGCGGGGGCTGATTGACATCATGGGCCGGTACACCCACACGTTTCTGTGGCTCCAACAGTACGACGAAGGCCTGCTTAAAAGTCCGGCAGGCATTTTCGGCGGTACGCTTCCCACACCCAAAGAGGCCATGGCATCCATTTTGGAGCTAAAAAAACAATTGATGGCAAAAGCTGAAGCGTCTGAATTGTTCGCCGGCATGTCCCGGCCTGACAGCATTGAGGCGATTTTCGGCAATCTCAACCAGACCGTGTTCGGGGAGCCTGCCTATCCCACCGTTGAAAGCAAGGCGGCCCATCTGTTGTATTTTGTGGTGAAAAACCATCCGTTTATTGACGGCAACAAGCGAAGCGGCGCGTTTTTATTCGTTGATTTTCTTCACCGCAACGGCCGCCTGATAAGGGCAAACGGTATACCGGTCATCAATGACACCGGGCTTGCGGCGTTGACCCTGCTGGTGGCAGAATCCGATCCAAAGCAAAAAGAGACCCTGATCAAACTGATAATGAATCTGTTGTGCGAACCTGAATTTTAACTTTCTCTCAAGAAAGGAGTGTCACGTGGTCAGCCAAACCAATGAACAGGCCCTGGAAACTGCCATTGAAAGAAAGTTGACCGGCACCTGCCTCGAAGATCTCAAATCAGGTGAGTTCAAAACCGCGGTCCCGGATACGGCCGAAGTGGCGGAAACCTGCACTCCCTTTGATACCCACCATGGATATGAGATCGGATATCCCCAGCATTTCAACCCCGAATTTGCCGTGGATGAAAAAAAATTCTGGGCCTTTCTTGAAAACACCCAGGAAAAAGAACTTGAAAAGCTGAAACGCAAACGCCCGGGAAGCGATGAATGGCAGCGAAAAATCCTTGAACGCCTGGACCGGATGATCAAAACCAAGGGGCTTTTGCACCTGCTTAAAAAAGGATGCCCATTTTTCATTGTTCTATCCTGCCCCCCTGGCAAGCTCTGCCAACCGGATAAAAGAGCAGTTTCAAAGCAATGTGTTCAGTGCCACAAGACAGGTCCACTACTCCCTGGACAACCCCGGTGAATCCATAGACCTTGTGCTGTTTATCAACGGCCTTGCCTTTGCCACCCTGGAATTGAAGAACCCCTGGACCGGCCAGACCGCAAGATGCCACGGCCAGAAACAGTACCGCACCCAACGGGACAACAAACAGCCTCTGCTCCAGTTCGGCCGGTGCCTGGTCCATATGGCCGTGGATACCGATGAGGTCTATATGACCACCAAACTTGCCGGTCAATCCACATTTTTCCTGCCCTTTAACAAGGGGCATGACCAGGGGGCCGGCAATCCCCCCAATTCATACGGCCATAAATCAGCAAAGCCAGCATTGCCAATATCCTAGAGCATTTTGTACGACTGGACGGTAAACCCAAAGATCCGCTGAATAAACGGACCTTGTTTTTCCCGAGATATCACCAGATGGATGTGGTGCGCAGACTGGTCCGGCACGCGGCGGAAAACGGAGTGGGCCAAACCTATCTGATCCAGCATTCGGCCGGGTCAGGCAAATCCAACTCCATCACCTGGGCCGCCTACCAGCTCATCGAGACCTATCCTCAAAATATTCAGGTTCCCGGCGCAAAGGGTCTGGAGCGCCCGCTGTTTGATTCGGTGATCGTGGTCACGGACCGACGGCTCCTGGATAAACAGTTGCGGGAGACCATCAGAGAATTTTGCGAAGTAAAAAATATTATTGCCCCGGCATACCGGGCCGCAGATTTAAAAGCGGCCCTGGAACAGGGGAAAAAGGTGATCATCACAACCCTCCAGAAATTTCCCTTTATCCTGGACGGGATCAGTGATCTGAGCCAGAAAAACTTTGCCGTGATCATTGACGAGGCCCACAGCTCCCAAAGCGGTTCTGCCCATGACAATATGAACCGGGCCATGGGCACAACAAGTGACAAAGAAAGCGACAGCGACAATGAGGTACTGGACGCCCAGGATAAGATCCTCAAAGCCATGGCGGAACGAAAAATGCGGGGCAATGCCTCTTATTTTGCTTTTACCGCCACTCCCAAAAACAGCACCCTTGAAAAATTCGGTGTCAAACAGGCCGACGGACGATTTAAGCCCTTCCACCTTTATTCAATGAAACAGGCCATTGAAGAGAGGTTTATCCTGGATGTCCTGGCCAACTACACGACCTATAAAAGCTATTACGAAATCCAAAAATCCATACAGGATAATCCCCTGTTTAACACCCAGAAAGCCCAGAAAAAACTCCGGGCCTATGTGGAACGTCACCAGCAGACCATCAATATCAAGGCGGAGATTATCCTTGACCACTTTATCCCCCGGGTGGTGAACACCAAAAAGCTTAAGGGCAAAGCCAAGGGCATGGTCATCACCCAGAATATTGAAGCGGCCATCCGGTATTACAACGCCGTTAGCCGGCTGCTGGAAGAAAAGGGTAATCCGTTCAAGGTGCTGATTGCATTTTCCGGCCACAAGGCGGTGGACGGCATTGAATATACCGAAAGCCTGATGAACGGATTCAGCGACGGCGAAACCAGGGAACGGTTCGATGGGGACGATTACCGCCTGCTGGTGGTGGCCAACAAATATCTGACCGGATTTGATCAGCCCAAGCTGTCGGCCATGTATGTGGATAAAAAACTGCAGGACGTTCTGGCGGTCCAGGCCCTGTCCCGGTTGAACCGGTCCGCGCCAGACTTAGGCAAAAAGACCGAAGATCTGTTCATCCTTGATTTTTTCAACAGCGTGGCGGATATCAAAACCGCCTTTGACCGTTTCTATACCGCCACAAGCCTGTCCCGGGCCACGGATGTCAATGTCCTGCATGAACTGAAAGCGTTCCTGGATGAGCAGGGCGTGTATGAACGGCAGGAAGTAGAAGAATTTGTAACCCTTTATTTCAACAACGCCGATGCCCAGCAGTTAAGCCCCTTTATCGATGTTGCGGCAACTCGGTTTAACAAAGGACTGGAACTTGAAGACGAAGACAAGGCCGACTTTAAGATCAAGGCCAAGCAGTTTGTCAAAATTTACGGGCAGATGGCAGCCATCATGCCTTTTGAAATTATCGAATGGGAAAAATTATTCTGGTTTTTAAAATTTTTAATCCCCAAATTGATCGTCAAAGACCCCAAGGCCGATGAAATTGATGAATTGCTCAACTCGGTTGACCTCTCTTCCTATGGATTGCAGCGGGTGAAATTGAACCACCCCATCCGTCTGGATGACGAAGAAACGATCGTTGAGCCCCAGAACCCCCATCCCCGCGGTGCCCACGGCGGGGATGGGGAGCATGATCCGTTGGATGAGATCATCCGGAATTTCAATGAACGCTGGTTCCAGGGATGGAGCGCAACCCCTCAAGCGCAACGGATTAAATTTTTGAGCATCGCAGACAGCATCAAGGCCCACCCGGACTTTGATGACAAGTATAAAAACAATCAGGATGCCCAGACCCGGATTTTGGCGTTTCAGAAAATTTTTGAGGATGTCATGCTCAAAAAACGGCGGGACGAACTGGAACTGTACAAACTTCTGGCAGGCGATGCCGCATTCAAGTCAGCTATGCAGCAAAGCTTAAGACAGATTGTGGAGGTATTATAAAATGCACCAGCATGGTTACATTGGCCGCAAATTGCGGCTGCCAAAACTTGAAGATCAACCGGCAATCATTATTGCCACGTTTGGCTCTTCTGCCAGGGGGCAGACCGCCATGGATGCAGTTGAAGCCCAGCTTGCCGAAAATTTTGCCGACCACCGGATCTACTGGGCATATACATCCGAGATCATCCGCAGGAAAAGAGGGCTGCCCAGTCTTCTGGAAACCCTGGCCAAAGTGGAGTCGGACGGGTACCGTAAAGCCGTTGTTCAGCCGTTGCATGTTTTTCCCGGTACCGAGTATCAGCAGGTCCAGGAATCTTCTTTATATTTCCCTGGATTACGGGTGATATTGGGTGAAACCCTGTGCCACCGGTGGCCTTTTATCGAAGCGGTTCTGGAAGAGGTATCAGCGGATTTTCTCACCGGGGAAAACCAGATCAACCTGCTTGCCCTGCACGGGACCCCATTGGCGGCGGATCCGGTGAACATGGTTTATCTGGGCATCAGTCATCTTGTCTCAGGTATGTATGACAATGTTTATGCAGCCACGGTTGAAGGGGTTCCCAATATTCAAAGCGTCGCCAACCAGATTAAAAAAGACCATGCCCGGACACCGTTTACCCGGATCCGCCTGATCCCCATGATGTTTCTGGCCGGCAGGCATGTGGAAAAAGACCTTATGGGTGAAAAGGAGAGCTGGCGCACTACGTTTGAAGAAATGGGAATGCAAGTGGACTGCCCCACCATCACCTGCGGGGCACAGGAATATTTCAAGGGGCTGGCATTCAGAAAAGCGTGCATCCAATTTTTCTGCCAAAGACTTAAGCGGGCACTTGATATTATGAAACATTATTAAGGCCGACAATTGCCGGCCTTGAGAGCTTAACGCCATACTGTGGCATAAAAAAAGGCCGAATTCACCCATTGGGTGGATCGGCCTTTTTTTATAATCTAATAGAGTTTGCTTAACGTAGGTTTTATAACCTATCGATCAGATTTTAAGCAGCCTCTTTTCCTAAAGTGATGCCAATTTCCAGAGCCTGCGTGTTCAGGTCAAAGAAAGCTGGGGGCATGGCATCCTTGATAACACTTATCGCTGATTCGGGTTTACAGATGCCTGTCGCACCGATCAGAGCGCCAACGACACAGACACTGTAAACAATCGGTTTTCCGAGTTCTTTAACAACTGTGTCATACATGGGTAACGCCAGGATCTTGGCATTGACATTTCCGGTTGTAACATATTTTGGGTCAACGATCATAAGGCCACCCGGTTTAATCACGTTGAAATATTTGTTATAGCCTTCCTGCATCAGGGCGACAAAAACGTCAGCCTCTTCAACCTTGGGGTAATAAAGATTGCCTTCTGAAATTAAAATGTCGGCACGGGTAGCGCCGCCACGGGCAGCAGCTCCGTAGCTCTGGGACTGAATAGCGTTTTTGCCCTCAAAGATTGTAGCTGCTCTGGCAAGGATAATGGCCGTAGTGATGACCCCTTGTCCGCCAGAAGCTGTAAAAACCATTCCTGTTGATTCCATTATGCCTATCCTTTCTTCATTACCTTGTCAATGACGTTAGTTTGGTAAACTTCGCAGTATTCGGGTACTTCTTCATCAACAAAAATGCCGCGTTGAATCAGGTCGGGATTTTCTTCCAGTTTTTTGGACCCTATCTTTACGGTATTGTCCTTGTACCATTCCAACATCTGGGGCGCCTCACCAGCCTTGTTTTTTCTTCCGAACTGGGTGGGGCACGGGGATAGAATTTCAACCACTGAAAAACCTTTGTGCTCAATGCCCTGTTTGATGTAACTCTGGGCTTCTTTGGCATGGAAGGTAGTTGATCTTGCCACAAAAGTGGCGCCTGCGCCTTTGGCCAGTTCCACCAGATCGAAGGCACGATCAGGAACTCCATAGGGGGCTGTACTTGCTTTTACACCACAGCCGGACATGGGTGAATATTGTCCGCCGGTCATGCCGTAGATCCGGTTGTTCATGACGATGGCCGTAATATCAATATTTCTTCTGCACGCATGGATAAAGTGGTTGCCGCCGATGGCCGTGGAGTCGCCGTCGCCAAAGGGGACAATGACCTTGAGGTTGGGGTTGGCAAGCTTAACGCCTGTGGCAGTGGGAAGCGCTCTGCCGTGCATGGTATGCGCCGTGTTGAAATCCAGATACCCGGAGATTCTTGATGAACATCCGATACCTGAAACCACGGAGACATCGTCGTTTTCTAATCCCAGATCACCAATCGCCCTGAGCAGTGCGCCCATGACAATACCGTGTCCACAGCCCGGACACCACATCTGGGGGAAAAATTGGGCCCGAAGATATTTCTTAATATCCATTTTTGTTTCGCTCATGCTATACCCCCTTTCCTGTGATCATTCTCAAAGCAGCTTTAATGTCACTGGGCTTGATGATTTGGTTGTCTACCCGGTTAGAGAAGTAAACCTTTTCAGGCTCAGCCACAACACGTTTTACCTCGTTCACAACCTGGCCCATATTCATTTCAGCTACAATCACGGCCTTGGCATTGGCACATTTTTCCCTGACAATGTCGCCAGCAAAGGGCCATACTACCTGCAGTTCTAAAACGCCTACCTTGATGCCTAACTGGTTCCGATAGTCTTCGGCAGCCTGGAGGGCGGATCTGGTTGTTGTGCCGTAAGCAACGATGACATAGTCAGCATCATCCATGTAGTACTCTTTGTACATGGCGATTTCGTTGGCTTTACTTTCGATTTTATCTACCAGATGGTGGATCAGAGCGTCGACATTTTCAGGACTGACGTCGGGAAATCCCATGATGTTATGATGAAGGCCGGTCACGTGGAAACGATGGCCTGCACCGAAATCGGACATGGGACGCTGGCCGTTTTCATCGGTAAGATAGGGATAGTATTTTTCACCTACGGGAATCGTGGTTCTGATTCTGTCGACAACTTCGATCTCGCCGGGTTCGGGAATGACCACTTTTTCTCTCAGGTGCTGGGTGGCCTCATCAAACATCAGAATAACAGGTGTCCGGTATTTTTCAGCCAGATTAAAGCCTTCAACCGTGATTCTAAATACATCCTGGAGGTTGGAAGCGGTCATGGCAATAATGCTGTGGTCTCCATGGGAGCCCCATCTGGCCTGCATCGTGTCACCCTGGGCGACATGGGTGGGGTTACCTGTGGATGGTCCGCCTCTCTGGATATTTGCGATAACACAGGGGACCTCAGCCATACAGGCGTACCCGATACCTTCCTGCTTAAGGGAAAATCCCGGGCCGGAGGTTGCGGTCATGACTTTTTTTCCGGCAAGGGCTGCGCCGATGATACAAGCCATGGAGGCGATTTCGTCTTCCATCTGGATAAATTTGCCACCTTTTTTGGGAAGCTCTTTAGACAGACCTTCTGCAACTTCTGAAGACGGAGTGATAGGATAACCTGCAAAAAAGTCACACCCAGCATAAAGGGCGCCTTCAATACAGGCATCGCTTCCTGGAATAAATTGGATATTCTTAGTCATTATTCCCCTTCCTGTGTAATGATTTCAATTGCCAGATCAGGGCACCGAAGTTCGCAAAGCATACATGCAATGCAGTCTTCGGGGCGAGCAGCTACAGCTTTTTCGTCGCTGCCCAGTTCCAGAACCTGTTTGGGGCAGAAGTGAACGCAAATGCCGCACCCCTTGCACCAGCTCTTGTCAATTTCAATAACGGATTGTCCTTTTGCCATAATCTCCTCATCCTCGGTTTTAAACCGGATTAAAATTGGGCATGTGGTTAAGAGATCTAAAAATGATTGTCAATGTTTTCTATTTTCAACCATGGTTTATTAAAAATCTATCATGCTCTACCAAAAAAAAAGTCTGTTTACAACTTTTTTCTAATATTTTTTAAATAGGCCCTGATGGAGCTTGTTTCTTGGCTTTTGATGCTTTACATTTTTTATTATGACAGCACAAAAAAAAGATATGATCAGTGTAATTATTCCCACATTCAACCGGTCCTGGACCCTGAAAAAGGCCGTTGATTCAGCCCTTGTCCAGGACTACCGGCACAGGGAAGTGATTGTGGTGGATGACGGGTCAACAGACCAGACCCAGGAATTGCTGGCAGGTTATGGAGATAAAATCCGGATCCTGGTTCAGGAAAACAAAGGGGTGAGTGCGGCCCGGAACCTTGGGATCCAAGAAAGCCGCGGAAACTTCATTGCCCTGCTGGATTCCGATGATGCCTGGGAAAAGAACAAACTTTCCTGCCAGATGGCCTTTTTTCAATCCAATCCCGGGGCAATGATCTGCCAGACCGAGGAACTCTGGATCAGAAATGGCAAACGGGTCAATCCAAGGAAAAAACATAAAAAACCCTCGGGCATGATCTTTGAGCCTTCTTTAAAACTCTGCCTGGTCAGCCCTTCGGCTGTGATGATAAGAAAACAGCTCTTTCACCAAAAAGGGATGTTTAACGAAGCGTTTCCGGTATGCGAGGATTATGACCTGTGGCTGCGTATTTCCCACGATACACCCGTGTATCTGATTGACACCCCTTTAACGATTAAAACCGGGGGGCATGGGGATCAATTGTCAGCCTCCCACTCCCAGGATAAATACCGGATTCAGTCCATCCTGAATTTGATTGCGTCCAATGTCCTTTCTTTGGATCAGGAACAGGCCGCTTTAAACGTACTTAAAAAAAAGTGCCGGATTTTTGCCGCCGGGTGCATAAAACGGGGCAGGGAAAAAGAAGGCGCCCATTACCTGAAGCTTGCCGGCGGCAAGGAGGCGCCGTGAACTCTCGCGGTCGAAGATTGATTTTATAAATTTAACATGGCATCTTTAAATATATTTTTTAAAAACAAACTGGTGCAAGGAGAATTGCAGGATGAAATTTCAAAAAATAGTAGATGATATATACCGCCTTGCGGTTAACATCGAAGACGAGACTTACCTTTTTGAGGGGATCTGGCCCATTCCCCACGGCATCTCCATAAACGCGTATCTGATCAAGGGTGAAAAGAACGTGCTCATTGATCTGACCCAGAACATCATGGACTTCCCCAAGGCCATTACCGGACAGATGGAAGGGCTCTCTCTGGCTGTGGAGGATATTGATATCATCGTGGTAAACCACATGGAGCCGGACCACGCCGGCTGGCTGCGGGAATTTTGTAAACAAAATACCAAGGGCGTGATTTACTGTACCAAAAAGGCGGTTCCCCTGCTCGATGCCTTTGGCGGGGTGCCGGCGGACCGGGCCGTAGCCATCACGGACGGCATGACCCTGGAAGTCGGGGACTACGAACTCCAGTTTTTTGAAACGCCAAACATCCATTGGCCCGAAACCATGATGACCTATGAGAAAAAACGGGGCATTCTGTTTGCATGCGATGCCTTCGGCTCATACGGCAAGGTGCCGGACGACACCATTTTTGACGACCAGCTCTCCGAGGAAAAACATACTTTTTTTGAAAACGAGGCGTTGCGCTATTACGCCAATATTGTCTCCTCATTTTCCGGCTTTGTACTCAAGGGTCTGACCAAACTGTCCGGACTGGATATCAAGATCATCTGCCCCTCCCACGGAATTATCTGGCGGGAGAATCCCGGCGTGATCATCGGCCATTACAAACGCTATGCAGAGTACAGCAAAGGGCCGGGGGAAAGGGAAGTCACCCTCGTCTGGTCCAGCATGTACGGCAGTACAAAATCCATGCTGAACATTGTGGTTGAGACCTTGAGAAAACACGAGATTCCGGTGCATGTTTACCAGGCCCCGGGCGATGACATCGGCTATATCCTGGCCAGCGCCTGGAAATCCGCCGGGCTTATCTTCGGCATGCCCACTTATGAGTACAAGGTCTTTCCACCCATGGCCCATGTGATTGACGAACTGCTTGTAAAAAAGGTGACCAATAAAAAGGTTTTCAGGTACGGCTCCTATGGATGGGTCGGGGGGGCCCAGCGGGATTTTGAATCCAAAATTGAAAAGTCCGGCTGGGATCTGCTCGGATTTTATGAATGGCAGGGGGCACCCACCAGCAAGGATGAGCAGGCCCTGGTCCAGGGGATCGACGCCTTTTGCCGGGAACTGATTAAGTTTACTGAGTAAAAACAGTCAAAATCAGCAATGTTAATTTTATTCTCGCACAAAGCCTCAAAGGCACAAAGGGTCATAAAACCCAATAAAAATTTTGTGTCTTGGTGTCTTTGTGCGAGGTTTTTAACTAATGAAAGATTCATAGTTAGAATTGCTGAGTCAAAATAACTTATTGCATTACTATGATGTTTCGTTGTGGGCTTGCGGTCCATGTGCGTTATATACAGGGTATACCGCCAAAAATTTCAGCCAGGGCCGCCAGAGACCCTTGCAGATCGGCAAGTTTAAAAACTTCCAGACAGACGGCTCCTGTGTAGTGTTTCAACGGGTTCATAATTTTTTTAACCTCGTCTGGTGCCAATTTATTAAGGCCGATGTGGTCCTGGGGCGGTTCAAGGCGAGTATCCACCCCATGCAGGTGAATCAGACTGATTTTGGGGCCGAACAGTTCAAAGGTGCGGGGTATGTCATGCCCGTATTTGATATGGTGGCCAAGGTCGGCACAGACGGACAGACCCAAGTCATCGACCAGATTTTTTAAAAGATCCGGGGGGTACCACAGGGTTTCCAGACCAACCATTGCCGGGGCTTCCAGGTCTGGAACCAGCAATTCAAGCCCCTGTCGTGCATTGTTTTGCCAGGCCGCCATGCCATCCTTTGACGGCATGGGCTCATCCATCTCCAGATGAAGGGTGAAGCTTGTGACCGGCGCAAGGGAAAATCGCTCAATCACCCGTTTCAGGGTATCTGCGGCCTCCTGGCGTGCCCTGAGGTGCTGTGCACTTAAACTGATATCCGTGGGCAGATGGACATTATAAGTCAGGTCCAGGTCCCGGGATAGTCCTGCCAGTTCCCTCACATCATTTCGGGAAGGAATCACCTCTTGGGGGTTACTTTCAAATACCAGAAGTTCAATCTCATCAAAAAATGCCCCGATTTTTTTGACATTGGGGATGATATGATCCGGATAGATAAAGGAGGTCGTGCCCAGCCGGAAAGGTCTTTTCATCATGTTAAAACAGACCCCAGGCCAAAAGGCAGCCCAATACCACGGAAACAAGGGCCGACAGCATCATTAACTCACAGGCCCTTTCAATGTGGGGTGGTTTGGGGTCATTGAATGCACCGCCGATATAGGGTTTGTCCACCAGCTTGCCATGGTAGATATTGGGACCGCCGAACCGGACGCCTATCGCCCCTGCAAAGGCGGCCTCGGGAAACCCTGCGTTGGGGCTTTTGTGATTGCGGCCCTGGGTGAGTGCTGTGAAAAACGCCTGTCTGCCCCGGGAAAGGGAAAGCGCTGCTGCTGCCTGCGCAATCATCACGATGGAGAGCCGGGCCGGAATATAGTTGGCCACATCGTCAATGCGGGCCGCGGCCCTGCCGAACAGGATATAGGTGTCGTTTTTATACCCCACCATGGAATCCAGGGTGTTGATCATTTTGTACATCATGGCACCGGGAGCCCCGAGCACCAGGGCAAAACACAAAGGCGACAGAAATCCGTCCACATAATTTTCCGCCACAGTTTCACAGGCCGCCCGGGTAACGCCCGCCTCATCCAGGTCTTTGGTCCGTCGTCCCACAATATACCCCACCTTGATTCTGGCCTGGGCCAGATCGCCTCTGGTCAGGGGATCAAATACATCCATGGCAGCCCTGTACAGGCTTTTGGTGGAAAAACTGTAAAAAATCAGTATGGCCTGGACAATGGCGGCCGCAACCGGATGAATCCGG
>QKDP01000253.1 GCA_003252055.1 Desulfobacter postgatei
CAGCAAGTTCCTTAGCCTTTGCCTCTACTTCCACAGTAATTCTCATCGATAGCCAATCTGATGGAAAATCAGCAAATTGAATAAAATCATGATGCTGCCGGATGTTGCCTGTCTGCCATCCGTTGATTGGTGAAGAAATATGAAAAAGCGGTTCTCGATTCCAGGTGCCGGCGGACAGCCGGGTAGCTTCTCTGGTAGACAGATCGTCTTTAAGGCATCGATGGTGGTGGACATCATATACCAATGGCATGCCCAAATCTCTGCAGACGGGCAGCAGATCCTCTGGGGAGTAACTTTTATCATCATTTTCCAGGGTCAGACGTTTTCTGACAGCATCGGGAAGTTTGTCGATAACGCGGCACAGCCGGTGTAATGCAGCGGGTTTGTCACCATAGACGCCGCCGGCATGAATGTTAATCACATCCGCATTCACCCATTGTGATACCTCTGCATGATATTCTATATCGGCAATGGACCGGTTTACAACATCCGGATTGGGTGACGACAGGACAATGAATTGGTCCGGATGAAAGGTGGTTCGGATGTCATGTTCCCTGCTGAACCGGCCGCAGGCTTTGAACCGATTGATGATCAATTCGGCCTGGGGCAGGGCCGCGACATCATACCCCCATTGCGGGTGGGTTTTTAATGGAAGAATCTGGCTGTTGATTCGAAAACAGCCAATATGATTCTGTTCGCAGAAAGTCAGTGCTTTAAGTAAGTTATGGGCGTTGTCCAGGCAAATATCAGATAACCTGTTTTTTTGATCCGTCTTTGAAAGACGTGAAAGATAGGATGCTGTCGTCCGTCTGAATTTGATTGGCTGCTCTTTGAATATACAGCATAATCCCAGTCGTATCGGGATCTTTTTCATGGGGATAACTGGATTTTCTCTACATTCTGGAAGTCTTTGACCACAAAAAACGTCTCTACCTGGACACAGACAAGAACGGTTTCCGGGGCGTTTGCAAATTCAGACAAGTAAGGGTGCTCAAGCAAGAAAAGCCGCAGCAGTTTTTCCCTGGATTGATTCGGTATGACCAGCGCCGTTCCTGTGGCGGTTACACAGACCGCCCGGCTGACATCATCAGCCTTATTTCGGGTGTTATCGACTAACACGGCAACTTTGGGATTTTTCGTTAAATTCTCATATTTCCTTGTGGTGCTGGGGGTGAGAAAAATAATCTGCCGAAGGTCATCACTTGAAGTAAACGCAACAAGGTTTGCATACGGCTGCCCGTTTTGTTGAGTAGACAGCACTGCAAATGCTTGGGATCGAAATAATCGTTTGATCTGGTCAAGTGTTTGTATCGTATTGGTGTTCACATTTTTATCCGATTCTTCAAAAAATTAATCAATCCTGCAAGGTACATGTTTTTGTGATTTTGGCTGTAAATTATGGTTAAATTTTATATACTGCGTCGAGTACTGTCAATGTCATTTGATCGTACCGATCACCCTGATGAAGCATTATGTCAGAAAATATGATCAGGCATGGCTCAAGGGGCGGACCTGTTTAAATCCGCATCCATTTGAGTTAAAATTGCGCAACTCCTTTTAAGCGGCAAAAAAGATCAACACCCAGATTAAAATAAGCACTCTCGAGAACATGCTGAATCCCGTGGTAACCGCACAGAGCAGCAATCCCAATCCTGTGTTTATAAACAATTGAACCAGAAACGTAATGGTTCCCAGCATTGTGATCATGTGCAGATACATTTTTTTCCGGGCAGACCAGGTGTCGGCCAGTAATTGTTTGACCGATTTTGGCGAGCAGTCCGAGTCTGCCGGATCACATTCCAGATGGTTAAACGCATCCTCGTCATTTGCCGGTGGTTTCAAACGCAGGCGTCCCCAGAGAATAATGAAACCGATTTTAAGCATTCCAGTCAGCCAGAAAACGGCGATATAAATCATGCACAGGCGGAAACCCAGAAGCGGAAGAACAACCGGCAGCTGGAAGGTCAGTGTCTATTTGAAATGGAACGGAACGGTGTTGAGTACCCCTGTCAGCAACAGCTGTCCATCGGATTTTGTTTCTCCTTCTTGTTATGGGTGTCAGAAGTACCGGTTTGGCCTTTATCCGCTCAGGGTGCGCCCGATCACGGCATAAATGGGATCAGACAGCCTCAATTGAGGGAAATAATTATCATCATGCGGTCTGGGAAATCCCCGGGATGAGATCGTTGAAATGTCATCGAAACCGCCGGATTGGATAAAATATTCCGTGACAAGCCCCATGCGTTCAAAATCATGCAGGTTTTCCCAGAGCTGGATGGCTTTTTCAGGAAACCACCGGTTTGAAAAAGATACGGCAAAGTTCCCGCCCGGCTTTAACACCCGTGCCACCTCCTTAAAAATGGGTATGGGATTTGTCAGGTACTCAACCCATCTTTTCGAAAAAAACCGACAAAACGCCCATTTTACTTAAGTTTTTATGGCCCTACGCAAAATAGCTTACTATAATTTCAGCATGTTACGTAGAGATTTCTCAATCATGGTTAATGTAGTGCCATAAAATTAAATAGTTGTTGATTTTCCATTGTAACTGTGCGCATACTCAGTTCCATGTATATACGAAGGACGACTATCAAAAGCCGGAAAGACGGCACACAATATTATACCTACAGGCTGGTTGAGTCTGAACGTACCGCCAAAGGGGTACGCCAGCACACGCTGCTCAATTTGGGCTCGGGATTCTCTTTG
>QKDP01000148.1 GCA_003252055.1 Desulfobacter postgatei
GCCCGCACCTCCATGGCCCGCAAAAGCCACATTCCTCATGGATTTGATTTCTTCGCTCATTACGGCTCCTTTAGAATTTTAATAAAATAACAATACTCTAATAATCAAAATGAAATAAAAATAACAGATTTATTTTATTTTTTTTGATAAACTAAATAAATTACGTATTCCTCATTGCCCTTGGCGCCTAACACCGGAGAGGTAATGGTTCCGTTCACCTTGTACCCCCTGTCCTGGAAGAAAAGAACAATATCCTGCTTTACCTGGTTTCTGATTTCCGGATCCTTTACGATGCCGCCTTTGCCCACATTTTCCTTTCCTGCCTCAAACTGCGGTTTGATAAGGGCGAGGATGTCCGTGCCGTCCCGCATGAATTTTTCGGCTGATGGGATAACGGTTTTCAAAGAGATAAAAGAGGTGTCCGCCACCACCGCATCCACGGGTTGGCCGATGGTTTCATAGGGAAGGTGGCGGATGTTGGTTCGCTCTAGGACCACCACCCGGTCATCCTGGCGAAGGGACCAGTCAAGCTGCCCATAGCCCACATCAACGGCATACACTTTTTTAGCACCGAATTTGAGCAGGCAGTCGGTGAATCCGCCTGTGGAGGCACCGATATCAAGACAAACCGCATCCTGAACAGATACGGGGAAACTTTGAAGTGCTTTTTCAAGTTTAAGTCCGCCACGGCTGACATAGGGATGATCCTGGGCTTTGACTTCAAGGACGGCTGACGAAGCCACCTGGGTGCCGGGCTTGTCAGCCCTGATACCGTTTACCAGAACTTTTCCGGCCATGATCATGGCCTTGGCCCGGTCCCTTGAACGTATCAGGCCCTGGTCAACCAGGGCCTGGTCCAGGCGTTTTCTGGCGATTCTATTCTTCACGGCACAACTTCAATCCCGCGGCCACAACAGCCCGGGCATCAATGCCGTAATCTTTTCGAAGTTCATTCTGGCTCCCGTGTTCCACAAATTCATCGTTAATTCCCACCCGGTTCACACGGCATCCAAAAACTGCGTTATCATTGATCAGTTCAAGAATGGCTGATCCAAAACCACCTGCCAGCACATGTTCTTCAACGGTCACCACATTTTTGATCTTCCCGGCAAGATCAAGAATCAGATCCGCATCCAAGGGCTTAACAAACCGGGCATTGACCACGGTACTTTCAATGCCGTTGGCAGATAATTGTTCTGCTGCATCCACGGCATCATTCACACAGCGTCCAATACCGATGATCAAAAGATCGTCGCCTGTGCGAAGCACCTTTGCTTTTCCAATCTCAACAGCTTTGGCATTGTAATCAACGTCGACGCCCTGGCCTGCACCCCTGGGATAACGCAGGGCAATGGGGCCCTGGTGGGCCACAGCAGTTTGCATCATCCGCACCAGTTCACCTTCATCCATGGGCGCCATAACGGTCATATTGGGCATGGAACGAAGATAAGAAAAATCAAACAGCCCGTGGTGGGTGGGCCCGTCTTCTCCCACAATGCCGCCACGGTCTATGGCAAAAATTACGGGATGGCTGTCAATACAGACATCATGGAGAATCTGGTCATAGCCGCGCTGCAAAAAGGTGGAATAGATGGCCACCACAGGTTTTGCCCCTTTGGCGGCAAGCCCTGCGGCAAAGGTCACCGCATGCTGTTCGGCAATGCCCACGTCAACAAACCGGTCGGCAAACTGTTCGGCAAACTGGCTTAGCCCCGTGCCTTCAGGCATGGCAGCCGTCACCGCCACAATGCACTTGTTTTGTTTGGCAAGCGCAATCATACAGTTGCCGAACACCGATGTGTAAGAAGGTGGGGCGCTTTTTGAAGCTGGGCATTTTCCGGTATCCACGGAAAAGGCGCCCACACCGTGAAAATAGACCGGATTTTTTTCGGCCGGCTCATACCCTTTGCCCTTTTTCGTGGTCACATGCAAGAGCACCGGGGAGTCAGGATCTTTAATATTAGACAGAATATCAATGAGATGATCCAGATTATGGCCGTCAATGGGACCGAAATAATCAAAATTAAAGGCCTCGAACAACATGCCCGGGGTCACAAAGGTCTTAAAAGACTCCTCCCATCTTTTGGCCCATCCATAGATGTCATCGCCGATTTTAGGTACGGATTTTAAAAATTGGCCAAACTGGTTACGCATATTCTGCAGGGTCTTGTGTGAAAAGGTCCGGGACAGGTAGGAGGACAAAGCGCCCACATTGGCGGAAATAGACATATCGTTATCATTTAATATAACGATGAATTTCTGCCGGAGATCGCCTGCCTGGTTCAACCCTTCATAGGCAAGGCCTGCGGTCATGGAACCGTCACCGATGATTGAGACCACATTGGAATTGTCCCGCTTGAGCGCTTTGGCATAGCACATGCCAAGACCGGCAGAAATTGACGTGGAGGCGTGGCCCACCGTTAGCGCATCATAGGGACTTTCCTTGATTTTAACAAATCCTGAAATGCCGTTGTATTTGCGAAGGGTGTCAAACTTGCGGTGGCGCCCGGTTAAAAGCTTGTGCGCATAGGCCTGGTGGCCCACATCCCAGATCAGGGTATCCTTGGGTACATCAAATACGTAATGCAGGGCAATGGTCAGTTCTACGGCACCTAAGCTTGATGCCAGATGCCCGCCGTTTTTTGATACCACATCAATAATTCTGCCCCGGATCTCCCGGGCAACGGCACCGAGTTCATCCCTTGGAATCTGTTTTAAATCATCAGGGCAGTTTATTTGGTCAAGATATTTCAATTCATCGGTTCCTGTTAATAATGTAACCGGCAATGGCTCGCAAAGGCTCACTGTTTTTCTTAAATTCCTCTTCTCCGTAACTGTCTAAAGCCTCCAGGGCATTGGCCACAAGCTGCTTTGAAAAGTCTTTGGATGCTTCAAGGCCAAGGATGGCAGGAAAGGTCATTTTATCGTGCAGGGCATCGGAGCCTGCAGCCTTACCCATGATTTTTGGATCGCCTTCCACATTGAGGATGTCGTCCATGACCTGGAAGGCAAGCCCGATATTTTGCGCATATGTGCCCAGGGCGTTTAAGGCATCTTTATCAGCACCGGAACTGATGGCCCCTGACGCAACACTGACCTCTATCATGGCCCCGGTTTTATGCCGGTGAATTTTCTTTAGATGGGCCAGGGCTTCAGTGCTGGCCGAAGGCAAATCTTCGGGATTCTTTTCAGCCTGCATATCAAGCATCTGGCCTTCCACCATGCCGTTAACGCCGGCAGCCGCAGATATTTTTTCCACCAGAATCAACCGGGTTTCGGCATCGGGAAAAACCTTGAAACAGGAAGCGGGGGCTGCAAGGATATGAAATGCATGGGTTAAAAGCCCATCTCCGGCCAGGATGGCCGTAGCTTCGGAAAATTGTTTGTGACAGGTAGGCACACCCCGGCGCAGATCATCATCATCCATGGCCGGCAGATCATCATGGATCAGGGAATAGGTATGAATCATTTCAATGGCGCAGGAAGCGGGCAGGGCGATAAGCGGATCTGCACCCAAAGCATGGGCCGTTGCCAGCGCAAGAACAGGGCGTACCCGTTTGCCGCCGGCCATCAAAGAGTGTGTCATGGCCTGGACAAGCTCGCGCTGTCTGTCCAGTTGGTCAAAAATGCTTATCAGGGCTGCATCAACCAGTTTTCGGTTCCGGGATAAATATCCGGAAAGATCAAAGGTGCTCATAGGTCTTCCTTAAAATCTGATACGTTGGGATTGCCGTCAGCATCCATGGTCAACTGGGTAATTTTCTGCTCGGTTTTATCTAAAATTTCAAGGCAGAAACGGGAATTGGCAATCCCATCTTCGTATTTTTTGACGGCCTGCTCCAGAGTCAAATCGCCGGATTCCATCTCTCTGACAATTTTTTCAAGCTGTTTTAACGCTGATTCAAAGGTTTTCTTTGCCATATGTTTTTTCCACCCGGGCATCCAGGCGTCCTTTAGATAAAATAATTTCAATGCGGTCGTCTGCATCAAGCGTATCGGCATCCATCACAACATGACCATTCGACAGACTGCGGGTGATGCTGTAACCACGGCTCAATACCGCTGACGGATTTAAGGTCTCAAGTTGAACACGTTGTTTATTGACCTGATCTTTGCATTGTTTCAGGTAAGCAAAAAAAAGATAATCCAAACCTGCCTGAAGATCCTTCACCTCCTTTTTGAATGCCTGAATACGGGACAAGGGCAGGGCGGCTGAAAGGGCTCTTTCAAGCCATTGCGTTCTCTCGCGCTGGTGGTTGATACGATTTTTGACCAAATAAAAAACCCTGGATTGCAGATCCTCAATGCGGAACCTGAAATCATCCACAACCCTGGCCGGACTTTTAAGCCGCCTGTGTAAATCGTTTATATATTCGCGCAGTTGAAAAATACGACGTTCAATCTTATTGTTCAACTCATTTTGCCATCCCAAGATTTGATGAACAATAGCAGCCTGGTCAGGCAAGGCCATCTGGGCAGCCGCCGATGGGGTAGGGGCCCGAAGATCTGCGACAAAGTCGGCAATGGTGAAATCAATTTCATGGCCAACGCCTGAAATAACGGGTATTTCAGATTCCCAAACAGCCTTGGCCACGGTTTGGGTGTTAAATGCCCATAAATCCTCTAAGGACCCGCCGCCCCTGGCAATAATAATAAGATCACAGGTTTTGACACTATTGGCAAGTTCAATTGCATGGGCAATTTCAAATTCTGCAGTGTCTCCTTGTACCTTGACAGGAATAATTTCAAGGGGAACGCTTGGACAGCGTTGTTTGGCCACCTGGATAATATCACGTACCGCAGCGCCCGTGCCGGAGGTGATCACATGGATGCCTGACGGCAAAAAAGGAATTTCTTTTTTGTGCGCAGCATCAAACCAGCCCATATCCGCCAGTTTGGCCTTAAGCCGTTCAAAATCTCGCTGAAGTGCGCCTGTGCCTTCAGGTTCCATATGCTCAAAAATGAGCTGGTAAGACCCCCGGGGCTCGTAAAGGGACAGGCGCGCCATGCCTTTAACTTTCATCCCGTTTTCAGGGGTGAAAGTTAAATGGCGTTTCTGTCCTTTAAAAATCACGCAGGAAATAACTGCAGCTTCGTCTTTTAATGAAAAATAGGAATGACCGGACGCAGGCGTTGAAAAATTTGAGATCTCACCTGTGATCCATAAAAAAGGATACCGCTCCTCAAGCAGATTTTTTATCTGCCTTGTCAGGGTGCCTACGGTGTAAACCTTATGATTATCCTGTGCTTCCATTCCTTATCCTTATCCCGGACTTATGCGCAAAGTTAGTTCTTATAAAATAAATCATTTATAAAAGTCAATAAGCGTAAAACCATGGAGAACAGCGCCTGGGACCCTTCAAAATTTACGCCCATGTAAAGTCCGCTAATATATATAACTCGCAATATCTATACCTTTTTTAGCACCCATCTTTTGCAACCAGGGGCTCGTTTTCTTCTTAAATACATCATTGGCCCGTTTCAAGAACAGAAAACCAAAGATATAGTTTTTGAAATCACTTTGCGGCCCGTAAAGTGATTGTTCAAATTTTTCAATGAAAAAAGATCCCAGAGTCAAAAAAATAATTTTCCGTTAACCCCGTCTTAACCTCCTGTCTGTTATACCCTTTCTACCATCATGAAATGTTTTGGGAATTCGTGGTGAAAACAATGTCATGGAGAATAGTAAGATGAAGCTTAAACCGGCATGCAAACAATTTGCAATGCTGCTCTGCCTGTTAACCCTTTCGGCCTGTGTTTCAAGTTCAAACCCGGATTATAGGGCCATGGTTCAGCAGGAACAGGCGAAAATTGCGCAATGGCGCGATCTTAACGGCGCACAGCGCATCACCATCCTGGGGGATCTGATTCGATCCGATGAACTTGACAGCCTGGTAGACAAGGGACTTGCGGCCAATCCCGGTCTTGCCCAGACCCTTTTAACCTTAAAAATTCGTCAGGCTAAATATCGCCAGACCAAAGGCGCACGACTGCCTGGGGTGTCAGCAGGTTTTTCGGCCCTCAAAGAAGAGGACCAGGATGATGTGTACACGGGAACCGCCACGGTGAGCTGGGAACTGGATTTATGGCAGAAGTTGGCTGACGGTTCAAAAGCCGCATCAAAGGATGTTGAAGAACAGCAGATGCTCTACCAGTCTGCCCGGGATACCCTGGCCGCAGAAATCATGACCGGGTGGCTGGGGCTTACATCGGCAAAGAAAAATATCGCCATTGAGCAGAAGCGGATTGATGTGCTCGAAAAAACTGAAAATTACACCAGGCAGCGGTATGGCAGCGGGCTGGGTACCCTGGAGGATCTGGACAGTGCCCGAAGCGCCACTGCTTCGGCCAGGGCGACCCTGGAAGAATATAAGGAAACCCTGGCTCAGCAGCAGCGGGCACTTGCCATCCTTTTGGGCGATCCGGATGTCGGCATCACCGTGCCCGAATACTACACTGATGTGATCGTTCCCCTGGCCGACCTGCCTGAACAGACCCTGCAGCGCAGGCCGGACCTGAAAGCCGCCTTTCTGGCCATTGAATCTGCCGGTTTAAACGCGGATGTGGCATATAAAGATCTTTTGCCCAGCATCAATCTTGAAGCATCCCTTGAGGACATCGCTTCAACCCCCGGATCAGCGCTGTTGACAAGTCCTGTGTGGTCGCTTCTGGGGCAGCTCACAACGCCTTTGTTCCAGGGCGGCCAGCTCAAAGCCCAGGCCCGGATTGCAGATCTGGAAACAGCCCAGGCCTTTGAGGCCTACCGGGAAACCCTGTATACCGCTATTCAGGAAATTGAAGACGCCACGGGTCTTGAACGGTCCTTGGGCAAACAGCAGGCCCACGTTGAAACCGCCCTTGCCAAGGCCGAAGACACCCTTGTCCAATATCAGAAAAGCTACCGCCAGGGCCTTTCGGGTATGCTGGATCTGCTCACGGTCCAGACCCAGACCTTTGATCTTGCCATTCAACTGAACAACCTTAAATATGAACGCCTGGCCAACCGGGTTACCCTCGGGCTGGCACTGGGCATTGGAGCAAAATAATGATTCGACGTATTTCCCAGATCGTGGTTCTCCTGGTTGCCCTTGGTCTTCTCGCCGGTCTTGTTTATTATATCCAGGGAGCCATCAAGGCCCAGGCCAGCCGGCCGGCCCCTGAAAAAAGCGACGTTGTCCGGCATCTTGAAGTCTCTGTGATATCGGTATCCGCCGGCAGTTACAATGCACAGATTACAGGATACGGCAGTGCATCCCCTCATTTTGAACTGACGCTTACTGCCCGGGTGGCAGGTCAGGTGAAACAGCTTTCCAACACATTTGAAACCGGAAAACTGGTTAAAAAGGGCGAGGTGATTGTTCAAATGGATAACACTGAATACAAAGAGGCCCTTGCCCAGGCCCAGAAAGATCTGTCTGACGCAAAACTAGCCCTGCTTAAAGAACAGCGCGAAGCCTTGCAGGCAAAGGCGGAGTGGAAATCTTCCGGTCTTTCCGGGGAACCTGTTTCAAAACTCGTGTTCCATGAACCCCAGGTGGCGGCAGCCAAAATGGCCGTGACCGCAGCCAAGGCTACCGTGGAAACAGCCAAAGCCAACCTGTCCTACACCCGGATCACGGCTCCCTTTGACGCCCTGGTGGTGGATCGCAGCGTGGCACCGGGAAGCTATGTCCAGGCCGGTTCCACCATTGCCACCCTTTACAGCACAGACAGGGCTGAAATCACCGTGTCCCTTTCCGCCGCCCAATGGTCCGGTCTGCCGGATATGGCAAGCCTGAATTCGGCTAAATGGCCCGTGACCCTTGTCCATGCCCAGACCGGCCATCAATGGTCCGGCTACATTTTGCGGGCATCCCAACAGGCGGATGAAAAATCCCGTCAACAAAGTGTGATTGTGGCTTTGGACAGTCCTTTGGATTCGGACCAGCCTTTTCTTTTCGGCACCTTTGTTACCGTAAATATCCAGGGCCCGCCCATGTCCGGCCTGTGGAAAATTCCCGGTTCCGCCTTCAGCCAGAAGGGTGAAATCTGGTATGTGAAAAAGGACAACACCCTGGCCTCCTTTACCACGAAACCCGTGTTCAGCCATGGGGAGTCCATTTATGTGGTACCGCCCGAAGATATTGCAGGCTCAGCCCAGAAGGTGTTGATTCATCCGTTAAACCATTACCTGGACGACATGGCAGTCACCCCGGTGGAGGAGAATACCCATGAATAACAGAATGCGGGGGGTCATCCCCTGGTTTGCCCAGAATCCGGTGGCAGCCAACCTGCTGTTGATTCTTATTATTTCTCTAGGGCTCATGCAGATGGGAAAACTGAGGAAAGAGGCGTTTCCCAGTCTTTCCCCCAACAGCCTGACCGTGTCCGTCACCTATGACTCAGGTTCTGCCCAGCAGTCCGAGGAAGGGCTTGCCATTAAAATAGAAGAAGCGCTTGAGGATGTGCTGGGAATCAAAACCATCACCAGTTCTTCCACCACCACCGGTACCACAGTGACCATTGAGATGAAGGATGATTATGACCTGGATACGCTGCTGCGTGATGTCAAATCAAAGGTGGATGCCATATCCAATTTCCCGACCGATGCTGACAAGCCGGTCATTGAAAAGGCGGAACGTGAGGAGCATGCCCTGTGGCTACAGCTTTACGGGGAAGTGGGCCGCCATACCCTCCAGACCCTGGCCGAAGAACTCAAAGATGATCTTTTGGCCAATGCCAATGTGAACCGGGTGGAAATCTCGGGAGACCTTGACCCCATGATCAGTGTTGAGATTGATGAGGCCCAGCTCCAGTCCTATGGGGTGTCCCTGTCTGATGTGGAAGGTGCCATAAAAAATGAATCGGGAAGTTCGCGCACGGCAGTGCTGCGTGATAAAAATTTGTATCTGCAGCTCAAAGCGTCGGAACAGGCCTACCTGAAAGAGGAATTTGCCGCCATTCCCCTGGTCACCCTTGAGGACGGCAGCCGGATTCGCTTGGGTGATGTGGCCCAAATCGACGACACCTTTGATGATGAGACCCCGGTACTTTCCCGTTTCAACGGCCATGCCACCATTGCTTTACAGGTGATCACCACGGGCCAGGATGATATCTCCAGAACCGTGGCCGGGGCCAAAAAGGTGGTGGAAGAATTTCGGAACAGCGGCAGCCTGCCGGATAATGTAAGCTTAACCTCCTGGTACGACCGCTCCACCATGATCACCGAGCGCCTGGAACTTCTGGCCCAAAACGCCTTGACCGGATTTTTAATCGTCTTTATTCTTCTGGCCATGTTTCTCAATCTCACTGTGGCGTTCTGGGTGGCCATGGGCCTGCCCTTTATCTTTTTCGGCACCCTCTATTTTATGGGGGACAGTTTTGCAGGGCTTTCATTAAATGAATTTACCACCTTCGGGTTTATCATGGCTTTGGGCATTGTGGTGGATGATGCCGTAGTCATCGGTGAAAGTATCTACACCCTGCGTACCAAAGCAGGCGACACCATTGAAAATACCATCCGGGGCACCCAGGCCGTGGCCATCCCCACCCTGTTTGGTGTGCTGACTACGGTGGCCGCGTTTTACGCCATTTCCCAGGTCAGCGGCCATATGGGAGAACTCTACTCCCAGTTTGCTATCATCGTTACCATCTGCCTGGTGCTGTCGGTGATTGAATCCAAGCTGATCCTGCCCTCCCATCTGGCCCATCTTAACACGCGCCAGACCCCTGGAAAAAACCCGATACAACGGGGCTGGATGTGGGTGCAGAAAATTATCGACCAGAGCTTGAACCTTGTGAACGAACGTATTTACGGCCCCCTTATCAAAGTCACCCTTCACCACCGGTATGCTGTGTTGGTGCTGTTTGCCGGTATTTCTATCTTTGTTATTTCCATGCCCTTGACCGGTATGGTGCGTATGAGCTTTTTCCCGGATATTTCCGGGGATACAGTGCGGGCGGAACTGACTATGAAAAATGATGCCAGTTACGGCCAGACCCATGCGGCTTTGAGCCTTCTGGAGTCAAGGGCCCATGACGCTGACCGGGAACTGCGACATGCCAAAGATGACAAAGACAGTGCCATTGCGTATCTGCAGGTGCTGTCTGAAGCAGATCAGTCCGGGTCTGTGAAGCTGCAGTTGACCAAGGATGCGCCCTATGATATTGACACGTTTACCCGAAAATGGCGGGAGCTGTCTGGGACGCCGGAAGGGGCCAAAACCTTACGTGTTCAAAATGCCCCGGCCATGGT
>QKDP01000058.1 GCA_003252055.1 Desulfobacter postgatei
TCTTTCAACGGCTTCTTCAACACCATAGGCATCCCAGGTTTCAAAGGGTCCCATTGCAAAGTTGTAGCCCCATTTCATGGCGTTATCGATTTCGACGATGGTATCGGCGATCTCAGGTATCCGGTTAGCCGCATACTGGAACGCATTTGCCTGGCATTTCCAGGCAAATTTAGCGCCTTTGTCATCGCCTTTGAGCACGCAGGCCAATTTCTCTGCCAGGGTATTTTTTTTCTTGGCTTGGTCCAGGCAGGGGAAGGATGCCCTTTCAAAGTTTTCATATTCCAGGGTGTCAACATTAAGCACTTTGCGCAATTTTTTCCATTCCGGGGTCAGTTCTGTTTTATAGAACCCTCCCTGGGTCTTGTTGCCCAGCATTTTCTTCTCCACCATTGTGGATATAAATTCAGGCAGGACGAGTGTGCCCCGCTGCTCGTCGTCTGGGCACAGATCATAGGAGTTTTTGGCCACATGGAGCATGGTGTCAATGCCAACCATGTCCGTGGTTTTGAAGACGGCTGTTTTGGGGCGGCCCAGGGCCGGTCCGAACAGGGCATCCACTTCGGGGATCGTCATTTTGTCTTCAAGCATGAACTTGATGCAGGCACCCATACCCTGAACACCGATTCTGTTGCCCACAAAGTTCGGAGTGTCCTTGGCCCAGACAATGCCCTTGCCCAGGTTTCTTTCACCAAACCGGGCAATGAAATCCATGACGTCGGGTTTGGTCTCATCTCCGGGGATCAGTTCGAGCAGGTGCATGTAGCGGACCGGGTTAAAGAAATGGGTGCCCATGAAGTGTTCTTTGAACTCCCGGGAAAAGCCTTGGCTCATATCCTTGAGGGGAATCCCGGACGTGTTACTGGTAACAATAGTGCCTTCTTTTCTGACCTTGGCAACCTTTTGGAACAGATCTCTTTTGATTTTCAGATTTTCCACGACCACTTCAACAATCCAGTCGCATTCCGACAGTTTTTCAATGTCATCATCCAGGTTTCCCGTACTGATGCGCAAGGCGTCTTTTTTGCTGTAAAATAAGGAGGGATTTGCCGCCAGCGCCGCTTCCAGGCCGGCCTGAACAATGCGATTCCTTGCCGCAGGGTCTTTTTTTTCTTCGTCCGTCAAATCAAAAGGGACAATGTCCAGCAGCAGCACGTCAACACCGGCGCCGGCAAGAAGAGCGGCAATACCGCCACCCATGATTCCGGACCCGATGACTGCCGCTTTTCTGATCTTTCTTACCATGATTCTCTCCTCTTGTCCTCTTGTAAAATAGATGCGGGTTTGATACTTTGGCCCTGTTTTTACAAAGGATATTATTATTATTTTTTAAGAGAGTCAATGCACTGGATAAATGCAAAGCTACACCCTGACTCGCCTCTGAACTCCGGCTCAGTTGCTCGTATGATTGCCGGTCTTCAACGGGAGAATGGAGACATCCCCTGGCATGTTGAAGGGAAAACCGACCCCTGGGATCTTGTGGAATCTGTCATGGGGCTGAATATCGGCGGTTTTCATGACCAGGCAATGGCCGCCCTGGACTGGCTGGCCGCCCTTCAGAATGAAAACGGATCCTGGTATTCATCCTATATGGATTCCGTTCCCGGGGACCGGACCACCGAAAGCCACATGGCCTGTTATCTGGCCGTGGGGCTGTTTCATCAGTTCTTAATAAAAGGGGATAAGGCTGATCTGGAAAAATTCTGGCCAATCATGTCAAAGGGCGTTGGGTTTGCTTTAGACCTCCAGGCGGTCACAGGAGAGGTTTACTGGGCAAAAAGCCCCGAGGGAAAGGTTGATCCCATGTCTCTTCTGTCCGGATCCTCTTCCATATTCATGAGCCTGAAATGTGCCCTGGCCATTGCCGGTATCCTTGGCTATGACCGCCCGGAATGGGAGAATGCGCTTAAACGCCTTGGCAGCTCCATCAGGAAAAATATTTCTACGTATAACGTGTCCAAGTCCAGATTTTCCATGTACTGGTTTTACCCAATATTGGCCGGGGCATTGCAGGGAAGCCAGGCAAAGGCACGTATGGACAGATACTGGCCTAAATATGTCATTGATGGCCAGGGATGCCGCTGTGTGTCCGACCAGCCCTGGGTTACCATTGCCGAAACCTCGGAACTGGTGCTTGCACTCCACGCCATGGGACGTCGGCAAAAGGCCGGCATTGTTTTTTCCTGGATTCACACCCGGATGTTTGAGGATCAAACCTTCTGGTGCGGGTACACGTATCCGGATATGGTGGTCTGGCCCGAGGAAAAAATATCCTGGACCAATGCCGTGGTTTTGATGGCTGCCGATGCCCTGTACGGCCTGACACCTGCCTCCCGGCTGTTTGATCATGATGCATGGGATGGTTATCGGTTTAAATTTTGAACCTAATGTAATGCCTGAACGGAGACCCGTGTTTGGACGAAAAGTTACCCAGATGCAACGCTGCAGATGGGTGACTTTTCGTTCAAACACTATGTATCGAAGATGATCCGGGATAAACGCCCATACTATATTAAACAGGCCTGGTACCGGCTCCAGAATTTTTATGTCCGCCGTTATCTTGTTCCCCAGCTTAGCGCCCTGGGCCCCCATGCTTATATAATTAAACCCTGGTATATTGAATTGTTCGGCGGCCCTATCTCCATCGGCAGTCATGTGACCCTGCTGGGGTGCCCGGACAAAAGAACCCGGCTGACGGT
>QKDP01000080.1 GCA_003252055.1 Desulfobacter postgatei
CATACCGGTACCTGCCGGTATTCCCCCAGGAACTGGAACTTAACAAACCTGCCGACGCGGCAGCTCAAAACTGATAAAGGAGGTTTTTATGTTTCCCTTTTGTTTTGAATGGGCCTGGGACATCGGCCATGCAATTTTCTTCGGTGGGTTCTGGTATGCCATCTCCATTTTAGGGGCAGGCATGACCTATTGCCTTCTTAAAGCAGCCTATGACACGGTTAATGATAAGGGCGGCACCCATCACTGAATTCGTTAATTCAGCAGGATACTAAACCTAAAAAGGCGGACTTTTCCTTCATTGAAAGATAAAAAGTCCGCCTTTTTTATGCTTTTGCAATAAGACAAAATGGATTTCTAATCACCTACCTATCCTGGATACTGGGGCCACTTCTGAGTATAAGGCCCTGGGGCAGACTTTCCCCAAAAATGGAAGCTTCATCGGCTGACTCAATGGGAATGATGGTCTGAATCATATCCAATGACTTTTTAGGCGCCTGCATCCGCTCAAGCCATGGAATCATTATTTGAATAATATCCGGGGAAACATCACGCGTTCGATCTCCGGTTTTCCTGAGAATTTGGGCCAATGCGGCAGAGATCTGATCTTTTGGCTGCCAACTGATCTTCATCAATTGTTTTGTCCACCGCTCCACCTCTTTTGCCGGAACAACTCTGTCTACAGAGCCATACAGAAGCTCTCTGGCGCCGATTCTGGACAAGGCCCAAAACATCTGATGCGGGGTTTTGCCCGGTTTTAATTGAGGTATCAGCTTTTTTGACAACGCGATTTTGTCCTTTATCAACAGGCGCTCCATATTTGCTGCGGCCATCCACACTTCGGTCATCTCTTGTTTAGGCACTTTTTTCCCGGTACCGTTATCCGCCAATAAATAGCTGGAAACATCCTGAAAAAACTGTCTCTGTTGACCGGCAGTCAATCCCCCTGCGATTCGACGGCAAAATATCCACCACTCAACGGCATTCTGCTTCGCTTTCGGGAACAAGCTTTTTTTTAAATAAACTTTCCACAATTTTGGAATCCGCGCTTCGTCAAATGCATCACCAAAGCCCGGTCTGATACAAAATCCAGTCAGGTTTAACCATCGAATTTCGTGTTCCGGGCTATTTTGCCGCCATCCGACATTTTCAATCAGATGATCTGCTAGGGTTCTAAGGAAGGACAAAGGCCATTTATTTTTCTTTGTCTCGACCAGCTTTTCTATATTTTTTACAACGGAAGACAGTTCGGCATTGTCGGCAGAGCCGGAAAAGGCGTCCGTCAAGAGATCACGGACATTATTTACCGTATCATCATCATAAACTTCACTCTCGTTGGTTTCCCCGACGTAAGTTTCCCGCAATTGAAACTGAAGTTTCCAACGATGGGAAGACACGCTTGAACGGCACCACATCGCAAGGGTTCCCATCTCGGTATATTCCGCTTCAACCTTAACCGGAATCTGTCTTGACTCCCCTTTTTTTCCAAAGTTAATAACGGTTTTTAAGGGGGGCAGCGGCGTCAGGGAGTCATCAACCTGAAGAATATCCCCGCTTTTATCACCAGATCTGAAACTGGAGCTGAACATTGAAAAAAGAACAGGCTGGTTGGTGACGACCTCAAATTCCATCTCCGGCAGCGGGATCATTGATCCTTCATCCAAGCCACGCTCCACAACGCACAGGACTTTTTCACAGGTTGTGTCACCGGTTTCACTGTTACCCGGATCGTCAGAGGGAATCCGTTGATTATTCGGAAGAACATCCGAAGCAATGCCTATATAATAACTTCTGGGACTGCCGCTTCCCACACGCACACCCACGCCCTGTTTGACAAGACCATAGTAAGAGGCCCCCAAGGCAACAGAAAGATCCGGATCACTATTGTCCAGCAATACCGGCAGCGCCTGATCCTCACAGGAAAACCATTTCCCGATAGCCGACCTGATTTTGTTTTGAAACACAGATGGTTTCAGTGAGCCGCCATTAAATAAAATATGGTCAGGTATGGGCTCTTTACCCAGAATCGCTTTAATATCTTCACGATGGCGCTCTAAAAACCATCCAATATGACGGGTGATTGCAGGCTCCTGCTCATATGGGAGACCGAATTCGGCCATTGCCTTTCCTGCTTTTTTAGGATTAGGAAGGCTGGGCTCAACATCCGGAAAAAATCCTTTGCACAAGATCTCTTCCAGTTCATCTTTTTCCAGATCAGCAGACAATGTATTTGATATAAGAGAGCGCCCCTCACCCCTTAATACAATTCTAACCCGGTTTTCATCTCCTTTTTCAGCGCTGTCCGAAAGAAGTGTTTCTTTTGCGGCCCGGCATTTATAACTCAGTGTTTTCCATTGATCAGGGGTAAGGGTTGTTTTTTGCTTAAATTTTGATGCGACATAACGTGCCAGCGTAAGATCAATATTGTCTCCGCCTAAAATAAGGTGATCCCCGACAGCCACCCGTTCGAACCGCGGGCTGCCTTGCGCCTCTTTTAATGAGATCAGGGTGAAGTCGGTTGTTCCCCCTCCCACATCGCAGACAAGGATCAAATCATCGGTCTTGACATGGGATTGCCAGTCATGCTCGTGGCGTGTTACCCACGCATAAAACGCGGCAAGAGGCTCTTCCAGCAGTGTGATATTTTTACCAAATCCGGCTTCTTTTGCTGCCTTCAGGGTATATTCACGAGCCGCTTCATCAAATGACGCAGGAACGGTGATGACTGTAAATTGATTTTCAAGAAACAAATCCTCATCTTTAACAAAGTAATTCCACGCTTTTCGAATATGTCTTAAATATTCACTGGTCGCTTTGACCGGGGAGATTTTATCCACATTCTCTGATCCCCATGGCAGAATCGGCGCTTCACGGTCAGCCCGTGAATGACACAGCCAGCTTTTTGCTGATGAAACCAGCCGGGATGGAATTTGTGAGCCATGCTCCCTTGCAAACACACCGGCAAACAGGTCACTTTCCTTTTTCCATGGATGCTTTAGCGCATCTTTTGAAACATCATATTCACCTGGAATATATAAAAAAGAGGGCAGCACTGAGACGGGTGAAAATTCACCTGGCCCGGTTAATTGAGGCACCTTGAAGACTTTTATTTCACTGCCGATGTCGGCATTCGTTTTCTTTGAATCTATTTGCGTCAGATCTGCATATGATACCGCCGAATTGGTGGTTCCCAGATCAATCCCGACGACGTATCGTTTATCTTGAAAATCCAAAATGGTCTCCTACTCGCACTACACCTTAGGCCTTACATTCAGCTCCAAGCGCCATTTGCGGTCATCATCCCGAGAGCAGGCCCAAAATTCGAGCGTTCCAATTTCGGTCACTTTGACTTCAAAAGTCACAGGTATAAATCCTTTATCGGTTCCAGTTCCTTCCAACTGAGTTTCAATAGAGGTCAACCCCACGATCCCCATATCTTCCCAATCATCTATCACAGTTCCCAGTTTATCGTCAGGGCGATTGGGTGAACTCATGATATCGAAAGTGACTTTTTCGCCCACAACCAAATTAAACAGGCGGTCCTTGCTTTCTGCCTGACTCCCCTCTTCCATCCCAAAGGGGGCGATGCAAAGGGCTCTGGTCGGCATGGGAAGCCCTGGAACGGCCGGCATGGCAGCTTCAATAGCCATATAGTAGGACATCCCCAGCCCACCTCGTATTTTGATGCCATCCCCACGAGCGGCCTGACCATAATAAGACGCCCCCCAGGCCACGGAAAGATCAAAGTCAACACCATTGATTTCCCGAATCTCTCCGTTCTCAGAGGCACTGTGCCACTGTTTGAGTACACTTAAGATCCGTTCCCTGATCAAGGAGGACTTCATCACGCCGCCGTTAAAGACAACCGCAGTCGGTAGTCGTGGATTTCCTTGATCATCTGTATGAGAAGATATAAACTGGGCCAGATGCCGTGTGATGGCAGGATCGGATTCATAGGAAAGACCAAACTCTTTCATGCCTGTTGCACTGCTTGCCGCAGGTTTGTCATTCAGACTGCATGCCGGGAAAAAACCGTCCAACACGACTTGCTGTATATCTTCGAGTTTTAAGCTCAGTTTAATCGTTCCTTTAATCAGGCTGGACCCTCTTCCCAAAACCGTTACAGGATATTCATCTGGCCCTTCAGATGAAAACAATTTCTCTTTTGCTTTTCTGCAGGAGTGAACAAGCCCTCTCATCTGCCAGGCATCCAGTTTCTGTTTTTTTTCTCTAAGCTTTGCCGCAAGAACGTATGAGAGTGTTAAATCCAGATTATCTCCCCCGACAAGCAGATGATTGCCCACAGCCACGCGTTCAAGATTTAAAAGGCCATCCGCCCCCTCATTCACTTCAATCAGACTAAAATCGCTGGTGCCGCCGCCGATATCACAGACCAGGACAATATCACCTTTTTCCACTTGATCTCTCCAGGCATCACCCGCTTTGTCAATCCAGGCATAAAAGGCGGATTGCGGCTCTTCGATGAGGACAATGTCTTTCAAACGGGCCATGTGCGCAGCCTTTACCGTCAATTCTCTGGCCACCGCATCAAAAGATGCCGGAACCGTCAGGTAGATGGATTGATTTTCAAGGCAAAGTGATGGATCATCAGCAGCCATTTCATGGTTCCAAGCATTTTTTATATGCCTGAGCAAGGCACATGAAGCTTGAACCGGAGACAATTTCTCGACATCTTTTGTGGTATCCCAAGGCAAAATAGGGGATTCTCGATCCACTGCCGGATTGCACAACCATGACTTTGCCGAAGAAATGAGTTTATGGGGAACTTCTGCTCCGCGTTCTCTGGCAAATTCACCTGCGACGGTAACCGTCTCCTCTTCTTGCCATGGCAATTGTAAAGAGTCCGAAGAGACTTCATGCCCTTCCTTGACATAAAGAAAAGATGGAAGAGAATCTCTTAATTCAACCACCCCGGGATCTGTGAGTTGCGGCACTCTGAAAAGTTCTATTTTTGCCATTTCCCTGGGTGCTCTTTCAACTTGCATATCTGAGTAAGCCACCACGCAGTTTGTTGTCCCAAGATCTATTCCAACGATATATCGGCCCTCTTTCACGGCACACTCCTACAAATAAAAAATTTTCTATTCAACTTCCACTTCTGCCGGCGCAATAATAGAGGTGTCTTGTACATCTGATAGTTTTGGCACCTCATTTTTTGCCGCCTTCCATCCCCGATGCCTCAAGACGCCTCTAAAAGGAGGTTCACCGGAAACATTCCCGGTTAATTTTATGGCATCGGGGTCAAAACCCAAGTCAACTTCAACAACATCCCCTTCCTCTTTATCAATAACAGGTACCGGAGACAGATACTTGTTTACACTTTTTTTGCAGTCTTCCTGTATGCTTCGAACGGCAGCGCCAATCTGCTCATCATCATAAACAGACAGCTCTTCTGCAAAAAAATCCAGCAACCGTCCTTCTCGTTGTAATACCGATATAAAATGCAGAAAAAGCCTTTTTTGCCGTTCTTGTTCCAATCGTTTATCTACAGAATCCTTTTTCTTTGGGCTTTCACCACGTTCACGTTTTTTTTGTTCTGCAGGCATGGATACAAGATTTTTGAACAATGAAGAGACGCTTAATTTTAAAACTCCCCAGAGAATAAGGCCAAAAAATAAAAAAACAAGGACCATAAATAGAACAATGAAGGCAATATACTGGGTCGTCACCATATCTAAAAAACGAGACACATCAGCAAGGCTTTGAATCGTGATTGTCGTATTAATTCCTGGAATAGTTATGACGGCATCGGATCCTGGTGCAAAGGCCAATGCCATTTTCTTTAGTCCGAAATAGATTCCGGCACCTGCCGCCCCGCCAATGGTCACCATAAACAGCACAATAATTACAAATGATTTTGTTGCATATCCCTTTGTCGCGTTCACGATGTATTTTCTCCTAATTTTTTGTATTGTTGCTTTTTCGTTTTATAAATGCAGGTTATAAATTAATTTGTAAAATTGAGCTTTATATCTGTCTCAATATCCCTTTGGATAGATGATATGACAATACATCACCTGATAGATTAACATACTAAAAAAAGCAGGTGCATTAAACCTTTTTTCGCTGTGGTTCAGGCGAATAAGCAGGTGATGGCCAAACAGGGCCAACCGAGGATGTCCTACTGCGTAATCATTCCCGGGGCAGGGTAAAATAAAATTTCTTGCGGCAAAATATATTTTAAAACTTAAGATTATATGTTAAAAGGCGCCAATATTTATAAGTCATTAAAATATTAGTGTCGATTATTATCAGCGCGTTATCAACTATTAATCCTCCTTTTAAGTCAGGAATAAAATTAGTTAATGGATAAAATACAAATCAACGGGGGCCGGCAGCTAAAAGGAGAGGTTTTTATCAGCGGAGCCAAAAATGCTGCACTTCCACTTATTGCATCAAGTATTCTCGTGGATGAGGTCTGCACGTTTGAAAATGTCCCCCGTTTGATGGACATCTCCTCAATACATATGCTTCTTGAAGATCTTGGGGCGTCCTGTGAATTTGAAGGTCACACATTTTCTGTTGACGGGTCCGGGATCAATAAAATAGAAGCTGAGTATGAACTGGTCAGAAAGATGCGTGCCTCTATTCTGGTATTAGGTCCGCTTGTGGCAAGGTTCGGCCGGGCCAAGGTGTCTATGCCCGGAGGGTGTGCCATTGGTGCCCGTCCTGTAAATATGCATCTTTCCGGTCTTGAAGCGCTTGGTGCCACCATTTCAATTCACAGCGGATACATTGAAGCAAAGGCTGAAAAGGGGCTGACCGGAAACGAAGTCTATTTTGACATCCCCACGGTAACCGGTACGGAAAACCTTATGATGGCCGCAGTTTTAGCCAAGGGGCAAACCAAGTTAAGGAATTCGGCACGGGAGCCTGAAATTGTATGTCTGGCAGACGCCTTGAACCGAATGGGGGCAAACATCCGTGGTGCCGGTACCCCCATTATCACCATTGACGGGGTGAGTCACCTTCATGGTGCGACCTGCCGTGTGATACCGGACCGGATTGAAGCTGGTACTTTTCTGGTGGCGGCCGCAGCGACTACAGGAGATGTGGTTATCCGAGACTGTGTGCCGGATCATTTAGGCGGCGTTATCAGTAAACTTAAGGCCACAGGGGCGATAGTTGATACCTTTGAGGACAGGATTCATATTAAAGGCAGCGAATCTATCAAAAGTATTGACATTAAAACCCTGCCGTATCCCGGATTTCCCACAGATATGCAGGCTCAGTTCATGGCGTTGATGACCATTGCCCGGGGCAACAGCATGATTCATGAATCCATCTTTGAAAACCGGTTTATCCACGCCAATGAATTGCTCCGCATGGGTGCTGATATCAAAATTTCCGGCGGGAATATCGCCAATGTCCGGGGGGTGTCTCATCTTCAGGGCGCACCGGTTATGGCATCAGACCTTCGTGCCAGTGCTTCCCTTGTGATTGCCGGCTTAATTGCACAAGGCACCACTGATATCAGCCGTGTTTATCATATGGACCGGGGTTATGAAACCATTGAAAAGAAATTTGAAAGCCTGGGAGCAGATATTAAAAGAATCTCATCCTGAAATAATTTATAGTGTCTGTCCAGAAATAGGAATTTTTGTTCAAGTTCAAGGCGGATGAAAATTTTAACCACAGGCATATACAACATATTCCGCGGATTAAAATTTTCATCCAACGAAGAAATTGGGCAAAAAGGCTATTTCTGGATGGACACTCTCTGAGGAGGGCGTACATGAACATGAGGCATAAGCTAACACTTGCCCCAATGTTTTTCGTCCTCCTGTCCTTTGTAGCCGGTGCCATAGCGGGGTGCTGTACACCGGTTTCGCCCTGGATCTACGTTATTGCGGTTTGTCTGCTTGCCGCGATTATCTTTATTTTATCCAAGCCTGATAAATTTATTTTTCTATCATGCCTTGCCGCTTTTGGCTTGACCGTCTTTCGCATGGCAGGCATGTGCGCTCCTGATTATTCTGATCAGCAAGGTGCAAAGTTTTGCAATGGTGAAACCCACCGGATCTCAGGCATCATTGGTTCTCTTCCTAAAAAATATCAAAATAAAACCAGATACACTGTAGATTGCACCCGTATCGGTCCTGACAGAGCTGTTGGCAAATTGATTTTAACCGTGTATCATGATTCTCTAAAACAACCTGAACCCTCCTTGTTTTTCGGCGAACATGTTATTGTTACTTCAAAAATCAGGGCCATACGCAATTTTTCCAACCCCGGGGGGTATGATTATGAATTCAGGATGCGTCTTAAAGGCATAACCGGCAGCATCTACGCAAATTCGCAGAGCATTGTGCAGACAGGCAGGGTTGACGGCAGTTCATTTTCCCGGGTCATGCGATTTCTGCAAAAGACCCAGGACCGCTTTTCGAACAATGTTGCCAAAGCAGCCCAAAACGCAGATGACAGGCGACCTGATTTTTTTCGCAACCAGGCCCGGGCTGTGCTCACAGCTCTGGTTACAGGGCAAAAAGATATGATTCATGAAAAAACCCGTGATAATTTTTCCAAAGCAGGTCTTTCACACATTTTAGCTGTTTCAGGTTTGCACATGTCTCTTGTGGGACTTGGTTTTTTTTCTATTTTTATCTGTATATTAAACCGGCAACCGTCTTATGTCATAACAGGCCGTGCAAAAAAAACGGCCGGCTTTCTCACCCTTTTGCCTTTGACTGCCTATGCCGTTTTTGCCGGGTTTTCACCATCCACCCAAAGAGCATTGATCATGACAACGGTTTTTTTAACGGCCTTTCTCATGGAAAAGGAAAAAGATCCTTTAAATACTCTTTACGTTGCCGCAAGTCTGATTCTTCTTATTGATCCCGGGGCCTTGTTTTCCATCTCTTTTCAACTCTCATTTGCCTGTGTTTTTTTTATTATCTCAGGCTTTATTTTCCTTGGGAGAACCGTGGGAATGCCTGAAAATAAATGGATCAAAAGGATCTGTTTAACGATTTTGACCACCGTGTTTGCAGGAATTGGGGCCGCTCCTGTAACAGCGTTTTATTTTAATATGTTTCCCATGGCCCAGGTGGGGACCAATCTGATCATGGTCCCTGTCATCGGGTTTTTATGCCTTCCTTTGGGACTGGCAGGACTGATGGTTATGGATTTTGGGCATGGTCTGGCCCACTTTTTTTTAACTTTAGATATCCACATTCTTTCCTATTGTCTTCAGGTCATTCACTGGATTGCCGGTTTTGACTGGACCTGGGCCAGGGTCGTTACACCCCGGCCAATTGAAATGATAATCTATTATGCACTGATACTCTGCCTTGGATTTGCAATCATGAAAAAGGACAGGACATTTATGTACCTGACCTTTCTGCTGACTGCGGCAGGCATTGTATCCACAGGCCAGGGGATGTTAAAAAGATATTATCCGGGAAAACTTGTGGTGCACACCCTGGATGTAGGGCAGGGCAATGCAGCTGTCATCATTACGCCTGACGGAAAGACCCTGCTCATGGATGCCGGCGGATTTGGCGGACGTTCCAGCTTTGACACCGGCCGGTATATTGTGGGACCTTTTTTGTGGAAGAACTGGATTCTGGCACTTGATACTGTTATTCTGACACATCCGGACTGTGATCACATGAATGGCCTTTCTTTTATTTTCGAAAACTTCAGGGTCAGACAATGGATAAAAAATTATGATACATCCTCATCGGCCTTTTTTAAAAATCTGATGCGTACCGCTGAAAAAAAAGGCATCAAGATTCATGTCCCAGGCCCTGATCCCAGCCGGTTTTCATGGGATCAGGTCAAGATAAGTATGCTTGGCGAAAAAAACGGACACGCTGCTGACAACCGCAATAACCACAGTCTTGTTACCCGGCTTGAATTTTTATCCTTTTCAATGCTCTTTCCAGGCGATATTGAAGAAAAAAGGGAGAGGGAACTTCTGCATGCAAAGAATTTTGGCCTTAAATCAGATATCCTTATGGCACCCCACCACGGCAGCTGTTCCAGTTCAAGTAAAATTTTTCTTGATAAAGTAAACCCGTCGGGAGTCATAATATCATGCGGTTATATGAACAGACATAAACTCCCCTGCCGGACGGTTTTACAGCGGTATCGGCAAAACAGGATCTCAATTTTTCGAACGGATCTGATGGGCGCTGTTACACTGCAGTCTGACGGCGTTGGTTATGTCATT
>QKDP01000298.1 GCA_003252055.1 Desulfobacter postgatei
CGTTAAGAATTTGGTCAATGGGGGCAAAATCGCCACGCATGGAAAAAATACCGTCAAAAATGACCACGACACGTTCGATGTCCGGGCCCACCTCATCAAGGCAGCGTTTCAGATCTTCCATGTCGTTGTGTTTGAAAATACCCTTGTTGCCCGAGGCAACATTGGAAATACGCATGGCCCTAATAATGGAATTGTGATTGAGCTGATCCCCTATCCAATGTGTTTGGGGACTGGAGATGGATAAAGCTATACCACAATTGGCCGTATAGGCCGAGTTAAAAATTTTTGCACAAGGCTTGCCTGTAAATTCGGCAATTCGTTTTTCCAATGCAGCGTGGTAACTGAATGTTCCGTCTATAAATCTTACCGCACCAGGGCCCACACCAAATTCCCGGGTGGCTTTGTCCGCCGCCTGAATAAGCGTCGGATGGTTGGATAACGACAGATAGGAGTTTGAATTGAGCCGGATATATTCTTTGCTGGATCCTTGAAGCCGGTATCTTGGACCTGAATCGTTTTTTGGGGGGATATATTCGGTGATAATTCTTTCCGGGGCTTTTGCCCTGCCTTCGGCGGCCAGAGCGGTAAGCTCCGTTTGAAGGCTTTTGTCCAATTTGTCTGTTGTCATATCAAGGACCTTTTTTATTTTTTTTATAAAAAGTCTGTGTAACCCATATAGATCTTACAACTTTCATTTTGGGTTGAACCTATGTGTTCATAGACCAAGTCAGCCTATGGCTGTTTAACTCCAATCCAGTATCACTTTTCCTGAATGGCCTGACCGCATAACATCGAATCCTTTTTGAAATTCAGTGTAGTGGAACCTGTGGGTAATCAAAGGGGAAATATCAAGTCCGCTTTGAACCATGGCGGTCATTTTATACCAGGTTTCAAACATCTGCCTCCCATATATCCCCTTGATGGTGAACATGTTAAAAACAACCTTGTTCCAGTCCATGGGGATTTGTTCAGGCTGGATGCCCAGAAGAGCGATTTTGCCGCCGTGGAACATATTATCCAGTATGTCGTCAATTGCTGCAGGGCTTCCGGACATTTCCATGGCTACGTCAAACCCCTCTCTCATGCCAAGTTCCTTTTGAACATTGGCCAGGCTTTCTTTTTGCGGATTCACGACCCGGGTGGCCCCTGCCTTTTCGGCAAGACCTAAACGAAAAGGGTTAAGATCCGTTACCACAATATTTCTGGCACCTGCATGTTTTGCGATGGCCGCTGCCATGCATCCTATGGGACCTGCGCCTGTGATCAGTACATCTTCGCCAAGTATGTCAAAAGTTAAAGCGGTATGAACAGCATTTCCCAAAGGGTCAAAACAGGCAAGAACGTCCAAGGGGATTTTTTCATCACAAAACCACACATTGGTGACCGGGATGGACAGGTACTGGGCAAAGGCACCGGGCCGGTTGACGCCCACGCCTTTTGTATCGCGGCACAAATGCCGACGCCCGGCAAGACAGTTTCTGCAATGGCCGCAGATAATATGGCCTTCCCCGGAAACCAGATCCCCAGGGCTGCAATCTTTTACATGGGAACCGACAGCAACAACTTTGCCCACAAATTCGTGCCCAATGTGCATGGGCACGGGAACATTTTTTTGGGACCATTGATCCCAGTTGTAAATATGCACATCCGTGCCGCAAATGGCTGTTTTTAAAATTTTAATAAGCACTTCGTTGTGGCTGATACCGGGAACCGGTATCTCTTGCAGCCAGAGTCCCTCTTTTGGTTGGGCCTTTACCAGGGCTTTCATGGTATTGGGGATGGATGGATTCATCATAAGAAAAATCCTTTTTTTAAAAGGTTTTCTTATATCCTGACGTTCTTTGTGTCAAATGTCAATGGCAGTGTTTTTTTGTGTATGTATATTATAAAAAACAAAGGACAAAGGTCGCTTAATCAATTACAATTGTTCGTCCTACGGCAAACGGGGTGCACTGCAGTCCGATGCTGCCCTTTTTTACCCAGAGCCGGACCATGGAGATCGACTCCCCTGCCGGGTTTGTAATGCGGGGTTGCTCCTCTATTGACAGAATATCTTTTAGTTTAAAATCATAGTAAAAGGTGTGCTCACCAAATGGATCTGCCACCAGAATAACGCGATGTTTTCCATACGGATGTTTTTTGGGTGATCCATAAAAAGAGCAGCAGTTCTTTTTATCAAAATCTATGTTCCTGACATATTTCTTCACTTCAAAGGTCTCTTTGAGTTCAAGAAACTTTTCAATCTCCATATAAACGCTCCTTGATTAAATATCAGTTAATAAGAAAGCGCCATCTTCTGTGTTAACAAGATTTTGCTGCAGCCCATTGCAGTCGTAACCTTGATATCTTGAAGATGACGCTTCCTCTCTTTCCTTAAAGAAAGATGGTTTCCCGCTTCCTTCCCGAAACTGCCCGAATGGTTCGCAACCTTTGGCAGATGATGCTTTTTCCCAAGATTGCAAAATATTTTTATGGGCAAAAAGCCTGGAAACCCCCAGGTTTTGTCGTATCCGGTTTAATTATCCCATCATTAGAAGTTGATCTGCCATTTGAGGCCGTAGTAAACCATTTCAGTGTCGCCGGATTCTTTGCCGTCAAAGAAACCAACTTCAGGAATAACGAACACACCGGGCGCCAGAGTGATGGTGGTATTAATGTAGTATGCGTCGAGTTCATCATCATCGTGGTGATCAAGTTCGGTCTGTGTATAACCATAACCTGCTTCAACAGTAAAGGTGTCATTAATTTTATAACCAGCAACTAGCGAAAAGCCAAGACATTCGTTATCAAGCAGTTCATCATCCTCAATTCTTGCAAAACCGTCATTATGGGGCAAGCTGCCGTCGAGATTAGCGCCGTCAACTTCAATCCAGATTAAGTTACCGGCATTCTGGCCATAATAAACATCGCCTTTCATGAAGAAACCAGCCATGTTGAACTTCGCGCCCAAAGCCAGAACATAGGAATCAACATCCTCATCGTGCCCGTCAACAGTAGCCTCAAAGGTGCTGTAGCCGGCGCCGAAGTCCAGGGTAACCATGTCAAGATCAAGCTGGTAAGTAGCTTCAATGGCAGGAATAACGACTTGTTCACCATCTTTCATTTCATAATTGGTTGTGACATCGTTGTATTTGTATACAGATATGTCCGGCTTACGAAAAGCAATCTTAAAACCGTCAAAAGTCAGAGCAATCTGAGGGCTACGGTGGGAATAGACAGCACCGAATTGGAAAAGCTCAGCCTCATCATAAGCCTGGGTGGAATAGATCCAGGCCAGAGGATTCCAGTTCTGGCCCACTAGTAATTTACCGGCGCCAAAGTCCCATTCACCATAAAGCAAACGGATATTGGCGTTTCCTTTGGAAGCACCATACTCAAAACGTCCGATCAATTCGTCAGATACTTTAACCTTTGCACCAATACGGGAGAGGCTATGAAGGCTTTCAGAATATTGTACATCGCCGTCAGGGCCGGAAATTTCGTCCGTTTCATGCCAGAAGGTCTGTATGCGGGCTTGTCCATAAAAATTCCACTCTGCTGCAGAGGCAGAACCTGCCATTAAAGCAAGTGCTGCTAAAACTACGATAAAATTTTTCATCTTTTTCTCCTTTTTAAGATTAACATACGGATGATCAACAAAACGCTGAACTGAACACCTACGATGATTATAAGATTTTTGTCAACCTTTTTGTTTCTGTATATATCATTAGCACATAGAAATATAGTGTTTAACAAATCTCGGCATCTGAAGAATAAACCCTATTGGGGTAATAAATTTTGGGCGCGGGGATACTGCGTAGACACAGTCGGTTTGAACTTTGAGATGATTCGAAAATAGGTGAAGTATCAAGAACAAAAAGAAAGCTGAACAGATGGATCTCTTTAACAATTAATTGAAAACTGTGGGATAACCATCCTTGCCCCCTGAGGGGGCAAGGCAAACTAAGCCCCTGATAGAGGCAATCCAAATCCTGGCCCTCCGGGTCAGGCTTTTTACTCATTACATCCTTAGAAGTTGATCTGCCATTTAAGGCCGTAGTAAAAAGTTTCCATGTCGCCGGCCTCTTTGCCGTCTAAGAAACCAACTTCAGGCTTAACGAACAAGCCGGGCGCTAGATTGACAGTGGCATTAATGTAGTATGTCGCGCATTCATCATCATCGCGGCCATCAAGTTCGGTCTGTGTATAACCATAACCTGCTTCAACAGTAAAGGTGTCATTAATTTTATAACCAGCAAGCAGAATAAAGCCAAGACATTCGTTATCAAGCAGTTCTCCATTATCCACTTCTGCAAAACCGTCATCAATGGCAAAGTCGCCGTCAACAGAAATCCAGATTAAGTTACCGGCATTCTGGCCATAGTAAACATCGCCTTTCATGAAGAAACCAGCCATGTCGAACTGAGCGCCTAAAGCCAGAAGATAGGAATCAACATCCTCATCGTTTTCGTCAACACGGGCATCAAAGGAGCTGTAGGCGGCGCCGAAGTCCAGGGTAAGCATATCAAGATCAAGCCGGTAATAAGCTTCAATGGCAGGAATAACGACTTGAGTCCCTCCGTCAAAGTCTTCCCCATTGTTGTTTACAGTGGTACTCGGCCTACGAAAAGCAAGTTTAAAATCGCCAAAAGTCAGAGCGACCTGAGGGTGACGGTGGGTATAGACACTACCCAGTTGCAAAAGATCAGTCTCATTATAAGTCTGGGTGGAATAAATCCAGCTCAGGGGCGTGTAGTCCTGGCCCACTTTTAATTTACCGGCCCCAAAGTCCCATTCACCATAAAGCAAACGGATGTTGGCGTTCCCATACAAAGTACCATATTCAAAACGTCCGATCAGTTCGTCAGATACTTTAACCTTTGCACCAATACGGGAGGTGCTATAAAGGAATTCAGAATATTGTACATCGCCGTCAGGGCCGGAAATTTCGTCAGCATCCAGCCAGAAGGTGCCCATACGGACAATTCCATAAAAATTCCACTCTGCTGCATGGGCAGAACCTGCCATTAAAGCAAGTGCTGCCAAAACCACAATAACATTTTTCATCTTTTTCTCCTTTTTAAAATCAAACTACGGATGATCAACAAAACCTGATTCAACCCAAAAGGAGGCTTTTATGATGATTATAAGATTGTTGTCAACCTTTTTGGTTCCTGTATATAGAATCAGCACATAAAAATAGAGAATGCGGATAACAAGATAAGCTTTAATCATCCCCGAGCATTTTAGCCACTATCTTCATATGTGCTTTTTCCATCTGGGCAATGGAAAGGAAGGCATTTTGTGCCTCACCCTGCCCCCGGCGGTCTGCCATAGTACGGTAAAGATCATAGGCCTGGATTTCAATGCCCAGAGCCATCTCAATGAGATCTGTCCATGACATCTTTTTATTTGCGTGCAAATCGGCTGTCATTTCGGAAAGAGGCCGGCCATTTTCAAGGATATCCCCTTTCAAAGCGCCATAAAGATTCTCAAAGGGTTCCGGATTCTCAACGGTTTGCTTCCAGTAGGAATAAATAATTCTGGCATGGGCGATTTCCGCCTTTGCCAGTTGTTTAATGGGTGTTGTAAATTTTTCATCCGGGGCAAAGGAGAGAATGGTTTCATAAAACCGTTCTGCAGCTTTTTCCAGTTCCATTGCCTTATACAGCAACCTGTCATCGCTTTCCTGGTAGTCAAACACCTGCAGCCGGGGAAATCCTTCCAGGGAATGGCCCTGGTAAGAGCGAAATCCGCCGGTAATATTGTAGGTTTTTTCTGGGTCCCTGCCGCTTTCTGCGGCCATAATGCCGGCCACTTCCGAACGGGCACCGCTATGACAGTAAAAAAACAGGTCCTTGTCCAAAGCAAGTTCAGATAGGTGATTGCCCAGGGTCTTTAAGGGGATCAGTTTCGCCCCGGGAACATGCCCGGCTGTATATTCGCCTTCCTGCCGGACATCTACCACCAAAAAATCGGTTTCCTTGTTTGCCGCACGGTACTGCTCAAATTCTTCAAATGAAATCTCTTTAAAGTCGTCGTCTTCGATCATAATCCACCCGGATATTTAAAATTTTTTATTTTTTATCCTCCAGCCCTAAAAAGCGCGGTCATTTTTCATAGCCCTTATAAAATAATTCGATATGGTTTCTTTTTCAACATCAAACAGGTGATACTTACGCTGATTCCGGGTCTGCAGCGGAAGACTGTGGCGTGCCAAAAACCGAATTCGGTTTAGAGACATGGATCAGATAGTGTTCTGTGGTCAACTGCTCCTCCAGGGGGGGATCTCCCAGCCAACGGCGGTGACGCATCCAGGCAGCCACTTCCAGGGCGCCCCGGGCAGAGCGCAGGCTGCCGTCAGACCCGATCTCCCGGAACCTGAGACGGCGGCTTTTCACATCCACGCCTCTGCTTGAAAACAAGGTGTGGATGTTGTCAATATGAAGTCCGTAGCGGTCGGCATACCGGGCAAAGTGGGTCCTGTCAAAAAGAACAAAGGCACTGGCAGTGAAACTGTGGACATAGGGGTAAACCTCTGTGAGGAAATCTAAAGTATAAGTCAAATCCTGATCCGTTGAGGTCGGCAGTCCGAAAATCATGAGTGCGGTGCTGGCAATGCCTACGGCTGCAGCATCCTCAAGGACCTGCCGGATATCCCGGACATTTGTACCTTTATTGATAAGATCAAGCAGCCGCTGGGACCCCGTTTCTACCCCCCACCCGATCCACCGGCACCCGGCAGCAGCCCACAGTGCCATCCGTTCCCGGGTACACCCGGCCACAGGCTTACCTAAAATATGCAGGTTAATGCAGAGCCCTTTTGTAAGAATAACAGTGGCAATGTCATCCATATCCTGTGCCGTAATGAATTCATCTGCCGAATAGAAATGATTAACATGGAACTGCCGGCACGCCTGCTCCATCTCGGAGACAAAGGCCTCTACGGCTTTTTTCCGGTATCCGCCAAAAGAAACGTTGTGGGTGCAGAAACGACAGCGCCGCCAGGCACACCCACGGGAAAAAAGCACGGGAAGGACCGGCACAGGGTTAAAATAGCCATCCAGAGGCAACTGCGAAAAATCCGGGGCAGGCAGACCATCCAGGCTAAGGGACCTGGCCCTGGCATTGGCCCGGATTTCACCGTGGTCCCGGAAAACCAGGCCAGGCACAGATTCCAGGCTTTTTCCGGCACAAAGGACGGCACATGCCGCTTCCCCCTCCCCTTCAACGACCCCGTCAATTTCCGGTACCGCCCTTAGCAGTTCATGAATATTCAATGCTGACATCATGGCTCCGCCCAGGATAATCCTGCAGGCGGAAACCTGTCTGACCGCCCGGGCCAGGGCAGCCGCAAAAGGAACCTGCTCAGGAAAAAGAACGGAAATACCCACCAATTCCGGATCAAAATCCAGCAACTGGCCGGTCAGAACGCCCAGAAGATTCAAAAACAGCGCATCTGTTTCCTTTCCGGCCAGAAAAGCCTCGGCCTGACGTCCCATATCCGTCATGGTTTTGCGAATCTGGTCCCATATCTGTTTATGGGCCAGAGTCTGGTCTGTATTCAGAAACTGCCCCTTTTTTCCCGAAAGGAACGCCATCAGGTCCATGCCTGACGGATGGGAACCGGCCAGCCACATCCAGGTTGCCAGGTTCAAATCGGCAAGACGGACAGCCGTGCCAGGAACAGCGGCCTCAATATAGGGCGCCAGGGTTGCAATGCCCAGGGGAACATAGGTAGCACTGGCCCTGGGTGGAAAGGCAAGAACAACCCGCATGATGCTTATCTCCTGATATTTTCGTTATACCCTTAAATTACCAGGGCGACACCATTTAGCACCATTTACAAAGAGTTTCAAGCGTGAACCCTGAAAGTAGAACGTTTTAAATACAATTGAATTAATTCGATTTTAAATTCTTGACCGGCTGATGTCAATGAATCGGCAAGTCCCTATTCTTTAATGATAAATTCGTCCAGTTTGGTAAAAAGGCTGTCAGGCCATTGTTCAGCGGTCAGAAACATTTCCTTTTCTTCGGGGGTCAGACTCTCTCTGATAACGGGGGGCAGACTATCATAGGCCTCTTGTCTCTCTTTTTTTGTTTTTTTATCCACTGTTTCACCTCCTTTTTTTTTATCCTTAATACACAGCCCTGAATTTCAGGTAAAAAGCCTGGACACCAACGCAGTTACTGCAGTTTCAACCCGCAAAATCCGGGCCCCCATGGTCATGGGTTCAAACCCTTTGTCCACAAGGGTCTGGACTTCAAGATCAATAAACCCCCCTTCCGGGCCGATCACAAGCACCGTATCGGAATTCAGACCCACCGGACAAAAAGTTTGCGCCTTGGGATGGGCAAGAATTCTTTTTTTGTTTCTGCTCAGTTCCGGCAGTTCCTCTTTAACAAAGGGAGAAAAAAAACGTTTCAGGTGCACTCGGGGCACAAGGGTATCCCTGGCCTGGGAAAGACCCAGGGCAAGATGACGCTGGATATCAAATTCAGACAATACGCCTGAATCCCAGAAACTTTTCTCCACCCGCCGGGAATTGATCAAAAAAATATCTTTTACACCCAGGCTTGCAAGACTTTGAAGTATCCGTTTTAGCATCTTGGGGCGGGGTAAAGCCAACACCAGGGTCAGGGGCAAAGGTTCGGGCGGGTCCTGGTCAAGGCGGACTATCATTTCAATGGACTGCAGGTTTTTGGACACGATTAGACCGGTGCCCATTTTTGCATTTTTTCTTCCGCAAACAAGGGTATCACCGGGATTTGCCCCGAGCACCCGGAGAATGTGTCTGCACCGGTCATCCTGGAGGCGTACCCGGTCAGGGCTTATGAAATCCCGGTCTTCCAGCAGTACAAGGTTCATATTTTATATGAAAATTCCAATAAGTTTTTAAATTACTTTCATGTTTTATTGTGGGTTAAACCTGTGTGTTGATGGACCAGGTCAGCCCACGGCTGTCAGAAGGTAACGATTTCCTTATTTTTAATCAACGCACGGAACTGTTTCGTCCAGTCGGCACCACCTGTAAGCCGAGCCAGTTCCACGGCCATATGCACGGCCGTCACCCGGGTCTGCCGGCCTAACCCCTGGACACAGGAGGGACAGTTGGTCAATATCCTTGGCTTTGCCGTATCCAGGCCCTGACGCGCCTGTTCAACGGCATCCTGTTTCCTTAAAAACATGCTGTAGCTGATATCCGGCCGGGACAGGGCCATGGTTCCGGCTTCGGAACAGCAGTAAGGTACGGCCCGGGCATCAATGCCTGCTCTGGCAAGCCTTGCCGTTGCCGTGCCCTTCAAGCTGTCATGGCAGGGGGCATGGTAAAGGCAGGTTTGAGGTTCCGCTACAGTCAGGCCGTTTTCAAACAGATAACCTGAGATATCAAACAGACCGGCATCAAACAGATCTGTTATGCCCTGATCGGCCAAAGATTCCATGCAGGTGCCGCAGGAGACAATGCAGCCGGAAAAATCAAGGTCATTGAACATGTCCCGGATCTGAGTCATGATAATGGTGTTCTCAAGAAACACCTTCTGGGCCTCCTTGGTCCGGGCATTGACCTTCAACGGGTACCCGCAGCACATATATGGCGGCGGCAGCACCACCTGGTGTCCCTGGGAGAGCAGCAGGAAAATAGTTGCCCTTGAGATATTGGAAAACATGCGCTCACTGCCGCATCCTGGAAAATAAAACACCGTGGACACCGCTTTTCCAGGAGGATTCAATAAAATGGCCTGGTTTCTGTCCGAAGAGGGCAGATGGGACCGAAGCGTGGTCAGACCCGGGTGGGACACCGGTGCGTGCAGTAACTGCATCGGTCTTGTTTCCTTTAGCGTCGGTACTAAAGAGACCGGTTTTGCAAGTTTTACCGCCGTACGCTGGAGGGTACTGCCACCGGTTAGAAGCCCTGTACGAATGATCGGGTTCAGTGCCTGGTTACGGGTGCCCAGATAACCAAGGGTTAATTGTGTGGGTACGGGCGTATGCTTGAAATCCATTTTTTTAAGGATTTCACGTTCCCTGATGGAAATAACCCCGGAATCTATATTTACCGGGCACTTGTCAAGGCACTTGTGGCAAATGGTGCAGTGATCGGCAATCTGTTCAAGATTTTTCAGTACCTTGAATTTTGTGGACTGGATCCGCTGGGTAATGTAAAGCAATCCCTCGATCAAAGCGCCCAGGGCCAAACATGTTCCTTGCCGGATAAAACACCGGGCACTGGGGCTTGCATTTGCCGCAGCGAACACAATGGGAAATGTTTGCGGCAAGATCGGACAGGGAGCCGTGCTTGAGAATCTGGGCCTCAAGTCCCAGAAGATTGAACGACGGGGTGAACATCTTGTTCAGAATATCGGGCTCGGACAGCTTGCCCGGGTTCATCAGCCCGTTCGGGTCTACCTGTTTGCGGTACGCGTTAAATTGGTTCACCTGGTCTTCGTTCAGGTATTTGAATTTGGTGACGCCGATACCGTGCTCGCCGGAGACTACACCGTCAAGCGCCACAGCCTGTGCCATGACCTTGTCCGCGGTCATGTGGGCCCGCGCAAGCATCTCCCTGTCGTTGGAAAACACCGGGATATTCACATGTACGTTACCGTCCCCTGCATGCATGTGGGTGGCAATGACAATGAGACGGCTTAAGGTGTCATTGTAAATGCGCTCCACATTGGAGAGAATCAGGCTGTATCCGCGCAGATGATCCTGGATCTGGCTGTGGAAATTTTTGGTGTGAATAAAGGCTTCCAGGGCGTCCCGGGACGCAATATCGAGCTTTTTACGGATGCCGTAAGCAATATCCTTGATCCGCCCCACCTTTTTTTCAAGCCACTGGGGATCTGAAAGGGGAATGGCCGTTTCCAGATATGTCAGGATATTTTGAATAATCCGGCCCTGGGTGTATTTTTTTTCTTCAAGATTGGTTTGGTCCACAAATCTGACAAAATCCGCCAAACTGTCAATGGGCAGGACAATATCTTCGTTGAGCTTGAAGGCATTGGTATGGGCGGCAATGGCACCCAGCCGTTTGCGGTCTTCCCAGTAACGCTCAGCTTCGGCCCGGTCCCGGGCAATGGAGAGCCCGGTCTTGTCGTAGGATTCCAGGATCGTTTCAAGACCACGCAGACCCTGGTCAAGGATGGCTTCATCATTGGAAACCATATCAATGAGCAATACAGCTTTAAGCCTGTCTCCCACGGACCGCTTGGTTTTGTATTTAATAGCCTTGATGTATTCCTCGTCAAAATGTTCCAGGGCCATGAGCGCAGGATCGCTGTTGTCAAACCGGGTGCAAACTTCCGTTATCACCTTGCCTGCCTCGGTCATGTCATTGCCGAAAAATTCAATGCAGCAGGTGGCCTTGTGTGCAAACTCAGGGTAGAGGATAAATTCAGCCCAGGTGATGATGCCGTCACACCCTTCCTTCTGCAACCCGGGCAGACCGCCTAAAACCTTATTGGTAACATCCTTGCCCAGGCCCTTTTTACGGACATCCGCTCCGGTCAGTTCAATGGTGTCCAGGATCTTCCCCTTTTCATCTTTGACCACAAAACGAAGTGTATCCTCGTACCAGATTTTGCGTAATGGATGGTCCTGGCGCGCCACAGTAAGCAGGTGGCCGTCGGGCATGGTGATCCTGAAAGACAAGACATTGTCAATGGCGGTGCCGTAGAGTACGGCTGTTTTGCCGCCGGCGTTTTCCGCCAGATTGCCGCCAATGGTGCAGGCCCAGGCAGAGGTGGGATCTGTGGCAAAAATATACCCCTGGGCAGCGGCTGCATCCTTGGCATCCTGGGTGATGACGCCGGCGTCCATGGGCATCACGGCATACTCCCTGCCGTCCTTTGTTTTGCGGTGTTCAATGGGAAAAATTGTGTTCAACTTCTCCGTATTAATCATGACACAGTCCGGGGCTAGCGGCGTGGCCCCGCCGGTCAACCCGGTGCCCCCGCCCCGGGGAATGATATGAAATCCTAATTTTTTTAATTTTCTGACCAGTTTCGGGATCTGGTCTTCCCGGTCCGGCCGCAGCACGGCTGCAGGCGCGTATCTTCGCCAGTCCGTGGCGTCCGTGGCATGGGATGTAATGTTAAAGGGGTCAAAGCATATATTGGCCTTGCCGATCACAGGGGAAAGCCGCCGTGAAACCCTGGCCTGTTCCTTTGCCACGGAACTGATCTGAGCTTTAAGCTGTCGAAGAGCGGATCTGCAGGCGCCGAGCACAACGCGGACTTCGTCGTGTTCGGCATGCCCGGCAATATTGAAAAGGTCATTTTCGAATTCGGTAAACAGCCGCTGTCTCAGCATTGGGTGTTCCACCAGTTCCTGGAACAAAAAGGCATTCCGGCGGATAATGAAAAGGTCTCCCATGAAACGGTGGAGAAGGCGGGAGGACCGGCCTGTGCCTTTAAGTGTTTCCAAGACATGAATGGTGCTTAAGATCTCATTGCCGAATAAATGTGCAATGATCTGGTCGTCCCCGGCCGAGGTATAGTTAAACGGTATTTTTCTAAAAGGATCTCGCATTCTTACTCGTTGTGTTCCCTGGTTTTGTGGAACTCGATGTCCGGCCAGTCCTCCTTGGTAAACCCAAGCTGATACTCACTTGTGGTCAGAAAGGTCAAACGCCCTTCTGCATCCCGGGTCAGGCTGGATTCGTTTTTCCGGATAAAGTCCTTAAGATAAGATTCGTTTTCGCATTCCACCCACCGGGCCACGGACAGGTCAATGGGCTCGTATCCGGCAGTGACATTGTATTCAGCCTTAAGCCGTGCCATGGTCACGTCAAACTGGAGTACGCCCACGGCACCGATGATATGCATGTTGCCGTGCAAAGGACGAAATACCTGGATGGTGCCCTCTTCCGCCAGCTGGGTCAGGCCCTTTGTCAACGCCTTGGCTTTCAAAGGATCTTTAAGCAGCACCCGTCTGAAATGTTCCGGGGCAAAATTGGGGATGCCCAAAAATTTCAAGGGTTCTTTTGTGGTAAAGGTATCCCCGATCTTGATGGTGCCGTGGTTATGGATGCCGATGATATCCCCCGGATATGCCTCTTCCACATTGGACCGCTCCTGGGCCATGAAAATGGTGGCATTGGCAATCTTGATATCTTTTCCAATACGGTGGTGCCGCACCTTCATGCCCTTGGTGAATTTTCCCGAACAGATCCTGAAAAAAGCGATTCTGTCCCTGTGCTCGGGGTCCATGTTGGCCTGAATTTTAAAGGTGAACCCTGAAAAAGCTGCTTCAGCCGGGTCCACATCCCGGGTCGCTGTGGGCCGGACCCCGGGGCATGGTGCAATCCGGACAAATGCGTCCAGCATCTCCCGGACCCCGAAATTGTTGATGGCGGAACCAAAGAACACCGGGGTCTGGGTGCCGTTGAGATAAAGGTCAAGATCAAAGGGCTCTGCAGCCACGGAAAGCAGTTCCACATCCTCGCGCAGCTGATCCGCCCGGCTCTCCCCGATCATTTCATCCAGCATGGGATCATCAAGGTCCTTGATCAATACCCCGTCATCATTTTTAGGGGTGTATCCCGGCGTAAAAATTCCCAACTGCTGTTCTTCCAGGTTATACACCCCTTTAAACCGCTTTCCCATGCCGATGGGCCAAGTCAACGGTACGCACTCAATCTGCAGCTTATCCTCAATGTCCTGGAAAATATCAAGGGGCTCAAGCCCTTCACGGTCCAGCTTGTTAATAAAAGTGATAATGGGTGTGTTGCGCATTCGGCACACTTCCATCAGCTTCTGGGTCTGGGGTTCCACCCCCTTGGCAGAGTCTATGATCATCACGGCACAGTCAACCGCGGTGAGCACCCGGTAGGTATCCTCACTGAAATCCTTATGTCCCGGGGTGTCCAGAAGATTAATTTCATAATCCTTATAATTAAACTTCATCACGGAAGACGATACGGAAATACCTCTTTCCTGTTCAATGGATAAAAAATCAGAGGTGGCGGCCCGGCCGGCCTGCTGGATGGCACCGCCGAACAACAGCAGTTTTTCCGTCAATGTTGTTTTACCGGCATCCGGATGGCTGATAATGCCGAATGTCCTGCGTTTTTTTATTTCCGGTAATAATGTCTTATCTAATTTATTATTTATGGGGTTTGTCATTGATGTCTCTTTACCCTGCCCGATTCATGTACAAGGCCTTGAAAAAGTAAAAATTAAGGGTGGAAATTTAACAGCATTTCAACGTAGAATCAAGCCATTAAAAGTTTTGTAACAAAATAAGCGCGGATCAAACCCCTTTCATCAACCAGTAAGATCATTAAAAAGGAATGATTAGAATAGGGCACATGATCAAAAAAACCATTGACAATAACGGCTGTCTTGGATACTATCCGGCGTTAATTTTATGGGCCATTAGCTCAATTGGCAGAGCAACTGACTCTTAATCAGTAGGTCCTGGGTTCGACTCCCCGATGGCCCACCATGAAATTAAAGGCTTTCAGCGTTTTTCGTTGAAAGCCTTTTGTACTTTAAGTGTGAATTTAAGTGTGAAACTTAAATCATTTAATATTCCAAC
>QKDP01000332.1 GCA_003252055.1 Desulfobacter postgatei
TTCGGGCGAACTGTTGCTGATGCATAAAGACGGGTCACGCGTACCGGTTATCTCCCATCATGTTATTGTCACGGTGCCGGGGCGTGATCCGGAACTCTTTTGTCTTGATATTGATATCACCGAGCGCAAACGGGCGGAAACCACTCTTCGGCAAAGTGAAGAAAAGTTCAGAACCCTGGTGAATACAGCGCCCTTTGGCATCCAACTTACCGATCTGGAAGGAAGAATTGTTTACAGTAACCCTGCCCATCATCAAATACAAGGTTACGAACCCAATCAGCTCATCGGCATGTATATATGGGACCTAGTGGCAGATGACAGCCAACGTGCAGAAACCAGGGAATTCTATCAAACCATTATCAGCAAAAAACCTGACCCCACAATGTATTTCTCCCGGGACAGAACTATGGATGGCCGGGAAATAGATGTCCAGATAAGCTGGGATTATATCCGGAATGAAAAAGATGAGGTGACGGGCATCATCAGCGTCATTGAAGATATCACCGAACGTAAGCGGGCAGATGCAGAACGGGAAAAGCTCCAGGAACAACTCAACCAGGCCCAGAAAATGGAAGCCATTGGGCGGCTGGCCGGGGGCGTGGCCCATGATTTCAACAATATGCTGGGGGTGATACAGGGATATGCGGAACTTGCCCTTGAAAACACAGACACTAATCAGGATCTATATTCTGACCTGAAAGAAATTCAAAAAGCTGCCCAACGGTCGGCTGATCTGACAAAACAATTGCTGACCTTTGCCAGAAAACAGATCATTGCCCCGAAAGTGCTTGACTTGAATAATACTGTAGAAAGTATGCTCAAAATGCTGCGCAGGCTCATTGGTGAGGATATTGATCTGTCATGGTCACCGGCCAGTCCGTTGTGGCCGATCAGAATAGACCCCACCCAGATCGATCAAATCCTGGCCAATCTGTGTGTGAATGCCCGGGATGCCATTGGCGGTGTCGGAAAACTCACCATTGAAACACAAATGAAGACCTTTGATCAGGCATATTGTGCAGGCCAGGCAGGATTTATACCCGGAGACTATGTAATGCTGGCGGTGACTGATAATGGCTGCGGCATGGACAAGGAGACTTTAAACAGTTTGTTTGAACCGTTTTTCACCACCAAGGATATCGGTAAAGGTACCGGGCTTGGCCTTGCCACAATTTACGGTATTGTTAAACAGAATAACGGCTTCATCAATGTTTACAGCGAACCGGCCCAGGGAAGCACTTTCAAAATATATCTGCCCCGGTTCCACACGTCTCAGGAAAACCAGGAAAAAATTCTTCCAGAAAAACCGGCCTCAACCGGAAACGAAACCGTTCTGCTGGTGGAGGATGAACCCGCCATTCTCGAAATCACAAAGATGATGCTTGAACGTAAGGGATATTCGGTCCTGTCAGCTGCCACCCCTTCCGATGCGATACGCATAGCCAGTACATATGTTGGTAAAATACACATTCTCATGACCGACGTGGTCTTGCCTGAAATGAACGGCCGGGATCTGGCAGAAAAAATTACAGCGGCTTTTCCCGAAATCAAATTATTATTCGTGTCCGGACATGAAGCCAATGTAATTACCAATCAGGGCGTACTAGATGACGGGGTTGCCTTTATGTCGAAACCTTTTTCAATCAATGAGCTTGCTGAAAAAATTCGGGGTGTGCTGGATGATCCTCCCGGCAGAAATCAAACATAATTTATGATGAACAGATTGAAACAAAGACGGTCCCAGACAGTACTGTTTTTTCTGATCATAGTGCTTTCAATTGGATTTCAAGGCTGTTTTTCCACCCATATACCCTGGCCCTTTGCGCCTGCACAGCAATCAAGTCACCCGACACCGGCTCCCTGCCCCGGTAATGCACAGGACTTCTCCCGGGCAAGGGCGCTTGCAGGGAACGGCCAGTATAAACAGGCCCTGACCCTGGCGTCACAACTTGCCCATTCACCCTGCCTTTCCCACCGCCGTCCCGAAGCGCTGATGCTGATCGGAGACATTTACATGGCCTGGGGCAGGCCCTTGGATGCCTTTTATTTCTACCTGGACGCCTCGGAATTTACAGGCAATCAGGCGGAAGCGGCCAATGCACTGTCGGCTTTGCCCACCTCCGACATCATCTATGTTGTCACCCGGACAGTTCCCCACCGGATTCAGCCCGGACTGCTCAATCTGACAGCACAGATAAAAGCGGAAAAAGGCCTGTATGACCAGGCCGCACAGATAGCCCGGCATATGGGTATGCCCGAACCCGTACCGGGATCCGGCCCACTGTCCCGGGCCGGAAATATCACTGGACAGCCGCCCTATGATAACCCGCCGGGAACGCCCAGGCGCATCGGTGTTCTGCTCCCGCTGACAGGATATTACCAATCCGGCGGGCAGCGTGCCCTGTCAGCCATCCGCATGGCCATGGCAGACTTGGGCCGCGACATTGAGCTGGTGGTCATGGATACACAATCATCGCCTGCCAAGGCTGTTGAAGAGGTTCAGCAACTGGACCAAAGGCAGGTATGCTGTATTATCGGGCCCATGGTAAAACCGGGCCCTGCAGCCCAACAGGCGCAATTGTCACAAATCCCCATGGTCATGCTTTCCCAAACACCGTCCATTCCCGAAACAGGCCGTTTCCTGTTCAGAAACTTTATCACCCCTGAAACCCAGATTCGCACGGCAGTCAACTATGCCATGTCCGCATACGGATATAGAAATTTTGCCGTTATGTACCCGAAAGACAAATACGGCAACGTATTTATGCAGACCTTTACCACCCTGGTCCCGGAACTTGGCGGCAAAGTTACGGATATCCGCAGTTACAAGCCCGGCCAGGTCGATTTTGCCGGACAGATCAAACCCATGATCAAAGGCTACCGGACAAAGGGCAAGGACGGAAAGATGCTCACGGTTTCCAACGCAAACAAAGAAAAACGCAATAAACTGTACCGGGCCATTACCAATTTTGATGCTCTGTTCATACCGGATTCACCCAAAACCGTAGCCATGATTGCACCACAACTGAAATACCACGGTATTGGATCGGTCATGCTCATGGGCACCAATCTGTGGCACTCGGACAGTCTGCTTTCCGCAGCCCCCTATATTCAAGGGGCAATATTCACAAACGGATTGGACCCCCAAAGAGAAAAGGTGAAAAGATTTTGCGAACAATACATTAAAAAGGGACAAAAGCCGGCCGGCTACATTGAAGCCGCAGCCTATGATTCCATGGCTGCAATATTATCTATTCTTCAGTCAGGCCAAGCCATGTCCCGCCACCAGGTGGCAGACGGATTGCAAAGCATAAATTACAGGAACTGCCTGACCTGCCCCATCCGTTTTGATGCCCGGGGGGAGCCTTCTTCTCCGCTCAATGTTTTCCAGATTAAAGGGGATGAGATTGTGCTTGTCAGGTCCTGCACCAACGCAAACTAATCAGATCACGCCTGTCAGTTCGTGTTTCAAGGACCGGCCCATCAGCCGCTCTACAGTTCTTTCCACAGGGCTGTTCTCAAACAGGACATAATAGACTTCCGCACAGATGGGAAGATCGACATTGAGCTTTTTTGACATGTTATAAACGGATCGGGTGGTCTTGACACCTTCGGCCACCATGCGCATTTCCGAAATAATTTCATCCAGGCGCTTGCCCTGCCCGATCTGTTTGCCGACGGTGTAATTTCTGCTGAGAAACCCTGTGCATGTTAAAAACAGATCACCGACGCCGGCCAACCCGGAAAGGGTTAAGGGATCTGCACCCAGGCGGGTGCCCAAACGGTTCATTTCTGTCAGGCCCCGGGTGATCAGGGCAGCCCTGGGATTAAGTCCCATATTCATTCCGTCACAGGCCCCTGCGGCAATGGCGATCACGTTTTTCATGGCCCCGCCGATCTGGGTGCCGATAATATCATGGTTAACGTAGACCCGGAACTTGGGTCCGGAAAACACGTTCTGGATAAATTCCGCCACCTCGTTTTTCAGTGCGGCCGCTGCCACCACCGTGGGGACTCCGGCTGCCACTTCCTTGGCAAAACTTGGGCCTGAGAGCGCACCAAAATTGTGGTCGGGCAGAAAATCAATAATTTCGGACAGGATATCGGTCATAATCATGTGGGTTTTATTTTCAATACCCTTGGACGCACTGACCAGAATAGTGCCCGGGGAGACAAAAGGTTTCATCTGTGTGGCCACGGCACGCATACAATGGGAAGGTACCACCATGAGCACAAGATCTTTTCCGGACACTGCCTTTTCAATGTCATTGGTGGGTATAATCCCCGGGGGCAGACTGAACCCGGGCAGAAAACTCCTGTTTTCCCGGTGAAGGGTGATGTCCTCTTTTACCTCGGTTTCAAAAGCCCACAGATCCAGGGTAAACCCTTTATCCGCAAGCAGCTTAGCAAGTGCTGTTCCCCAGGCACCTGCCCCGACAACGCCGATTTTTGTATTCATGATATCCATAAACGATTTTATTCCTGCCCGTCCCGGAAAAACTTTGTCCGGGCGGATCATTGGTTTGTTAAAATTAAGTGAGTCGTTATATATTAATTTCCAAAGAGATTCAACTTCAATCCCCTTAAATAGTGCCCGCCTCCCCCTGTGTTTGGACGAAAAGTTGCCCAGATGCAAGGCGCAGTAAAATTTGTAACCGGAGCAACCTTAAGGGTTGTGGGGATTGCAAATTTTTCTACAACGCCGCAGATGGGTGACGTTGCGTTCAAACACTAAATTATTTCAGCATTTTTACATGGTACCCACCCCACCTTATCCTTGGCAAAGCGGATTTTCATGTAATTGTCTTTTTTTTCCAGCACCCGGACCCGGGTACCGGCATGCAGGTCAAACAGCAGGGTGGCACTCTCCATGGTCCCGGAACGTACATCCGCCTGATCAGCAAGAATAACGGCCGTTACATCCGAATTAATCCGGTTGTATTCAAGGCCCGCAGCCAGGGTTGTGCCGGCAAAAAACAGAAAAACAAGCATACCCATGCCTGAAAAAACCTGTCTGCCCCTTTTCTTTTGAACCGTTGCCCAGGTAAAAAAACAAAAGGAGAGTGTGATCGAAGCATACTGAAGCCATTTTAAAGAGACCAGGCCCTGCCAGAAATAGAGGATACTGGAAAAGGAAAATCCGGTCTCTTTTTTATCCTTTAAAAGGCTTTGGGCATAGGCCAGATTAAATTTTAAATCCGGATCCGACGGTGCAAGTTTTTTTGCCCGCTCATACCAGAGGATGGCCCGGCCCAGATCCTTAGCTTTCAAATATGCATTACCGGTATTATAAAAAAGATCCGGATTATTCACGCGGGTTTTGGCAATGGACTCAAACTGTGCGGCCGCAGCTGCATAGTCCCCGGCCTTATAGGCGCGCACCGCATCCACAAACACACCCGCCTTATCTTTTACGGTGTAAACTTGTTTTGGAATGATGGTGCCGGTGGTATCCTGGGCAGCCATGCCCGTGCCCCGGGACATGAAAAGGGATAGTCCCACACAGGCCACAACCATGAGTGTACGGATCAGGGAAGCCACCTCATCCAGGCAGTTTCGGGCGGTATTCTCATCCATGTGCCTTCCCCCGAAACGGGCCGCATCCATGGTATCCATCAGCTGCGTGACCTTGTTTACGGTTTCCTGGTTTTGGCCGCTGTGGGATAGAATCTGCCGGGCCTCATTCCGGGTCAGGCTTTCGCCCCCTTTACCTCCCCGTGCCAGGATTGCATAGGTAAGCGCTGAAGACAGCCGCGGCAGAAACCCGTGATCTTCAAAAGCGGTTTTCCGGGCTTTTTTCAAATAATTCCATGCTTTTTCACGGTATTGCGCCTTCAGGGTCTTTTCCCTGGCGCCAAGACGCATGGCCGTGCTTGCCGCACCAAACCCGAAAGCCGGCAGGCAGACCAGAAAAACAAACCAGGCCATGGAAAGGCTGGGCCGAGAATGGACACTTGCAATGTCGTCTTTAATATCCAAAATGTCCCGGTTCTGCAGCTTAACCGCGGTTTTTTTGTTCTTGAATGCCACCTCCTGTGTTCCTGCATCCCTGTTTGCGGCAGATGCTCTGTCCACCACGGTCACAGGACCGCCCGGCTGGACATCAAGGGTTAAAGGTGCTGTGGTAATAGTTTTATACGTCTTTGAATCCGTATCAAAGAAGACCAGACAAAGCCCCGGAATAAAAGCCTTTCCCGGCACAGAAGCGACCAGGGCCTGCTTGAACACTTTGTGTCCCTCGAATCCCTGTTCAGTGACCTGTACATCCTGGGCCGGGGTATCTTCATACACCTTGAACTTGTTTGTATCCAGGTTCAGGGCAGGCAAAGCCGCATCCATAATATTGCCGGTCCCTTTAATAATAACGGTCAATGTGGCGGATTCGCCTGTTTTCACCGTGTTTTTGTCCAGTGAACTTGACATGGAAAATTTTCCCACAAGGCCTGAAAAGGGCTGATCTCCTTTATATTCCGGCAAAGGAGAGACCGTCAGGTCCACAGAATTGGAGACCACGCGCACGGGCTTTGCTGGTGTGGCGTCAAAAAAGGAATCCCGGAAAAACGAATCATTGAATACGGAATTAAACGGGCCTCTTTGTCTGGCCCTCTGCATGGGTACCTGGGCCACAAAAACAGCCGGGGGAATGGTAAACTGCCCGGGTGCGTCCGCCTGAACCAGATATTTTGTCTCATTCACCATAAAGGCCCGACCGTTGATGGTCCGGGTGTACTTGGACCAGTCCGTCAACTGCTTGGCGGTCAGGCCCTCAAACCGGGGCGGATTAAAGGAGGCGCCCTTGATCTGTTTTGCCACGCACAGTTTCAGGGTATACACGGCCTGCTGCCCCGGCACGATTGCGTCACTGCTTAGTGATGCTTCGGCAAAAAAATCGCCCTTGTCATCACCGGATTGCGCTGAGGGTTCCGAGACCCAAATTTTAATCTCCCGGGTCAATACAGATTCTCCGTCCCGGACACAGGTGATGGGCGGAATGGTCAACACACCGGTTTTTAAAGGGATCAGCAGGAACTGGTATATGACCTTATGGCCCCATGTGCCGTTGATATAGCTTCTGCTGGACTGGGTTCCAGCGGGATTCACCTGGAACCCGGTAATGGAAGATGTATCCACGTTGGCCTCACCGCCGTCCACAATCACCTGCAGCGACACAACATCCTGGGGCGTAATACGGGTCTGGTCCACCTGGGCCGTGGCGGTAAAGGCAAAGGCAGTACAGGGCAGACAAAAGAGCAGTGCTGCCATTGCCCAGCCTGCCATATAAAGATGCGTTCGGGTCATCATCGTGAGATTACCAGTCTTTATCATTGTTCCGTACTCCGGTTTGGGGAATCAGGGCCATGCCGGGCTTATCTTCCAGGCGGTTGAGACGGTTTTCAAGCATTTGGGACTGGACCTGCTGCATGTCATGCTCTCCTTTTTGCCCCTGCCTGGCGTTCTCTGTCTGGGCAGCCTTTGCTGGCAGATCCTGATGCTGATCCGTTTGGGCTTGGTCCGTCTCGGACTGATTAGGGGGCTGGGTATTTTTTTCAGATTTATCCTGCCGGTTTTTATCGCCCTGGTTTTGCTGACCTGGTTTATGATCCTGCCCCTGGTTCTGTTTTTGGGACGGATCTTTTTGTGACTGATTTTTTTGTGACTGATTTTTGCGATCTTCGCTGCCCTGCCGGTTCTGATTTTGATCCTGGTTGTTCCGGTCCTTCTGGTCTTGATCCCCCTGATCTTTGTTTTGCCTGTCTTGATTGTGTTTGTTTTGATCTTTATTCTGGTCTTGCTGATCTTTCTGGTCTTTATTATTCTGGTCTTTATCTTTCTGATTTTTCTGCTGCTGTTTCTGCTCTTCAAGCTTTTTCTTTACAAATTCAAGATTTTCTTTGGCCTGGGTGTCATCGGGAAATGCCTTAAGCAGGTTCTGGTAATCCTCAACTGCCTTGTCCAGATGATTTTGACGGTAACGGGTGTTGGCAAGGTTGTACAGGGCATTGTGTTTAAGCTCCCTGTCCTTTGCATTCACAGCCTGGGCAAAGTTTGATTCAGCCAGGTCATATTCGCCGGCTGCATAGGCAGCAGCCCCGATATTATAATAAAGACGGGGATCATCCGGGTTTTCAAGCTGTGCGTCAATAAAGTGTTTTTTTGCCTGCTGGAACTGATTGTCATTCCAGGCCTGCATTCCCTGCTTTACCGGGGAAGTCCAAAATTGTGCCCTGGCAAGCCCCGGTGTCATAAGGCCCATGGCAATGGCCAGACAAATCAGTGAACGCCTGGTCTTAACACCGGATTTCCGGCCAGGTCCCTGGGGAAAACAAGCTTCAGCAAGCAGCAGCAGTACACAGGGAAGCAAGGCCCACTGGAATCGTTTTTCCCAGACCTTTTTACGGCCCTGGGTCAGCTCCTTTCGTTCCATGGTACCCAGGATATCCCCGGAATAGATCTGTTCAAGGTCCATGTCCCCGGCCACGGATCGTACATACCGGCCTTGGGTCATGCCCGTAATTTTTTTAAGCATGGCTTCGTCCACTTTTGACAAAATGATATTGCCTGCACCATCCTTTTTAAATCCCCCGCCCTTGGCCGGAATCGGGGCACCAGCCGGGTCCCCTACCCCGATGGCGAAAATACGGATTTTCTCCTTGGCAAATTTTTCCACCACTTTGGTAAGAGCGGCTTCATCACCGGCTGTATCTTCACCGTCGGTGATGAGAATAATGGCTTTTCCCGCAGTGGATTCAGGATCAAATCCGTTGTAACAGGTCTCTAAGGCTGCGGTCAAATCCGTGCCCCCCACCGGCAGATAATCAGGGTCCAGGGCATCAAGGAAAATCCCGAATGCGTTATAATCAAGGGTTAACGGGCATTGGAGCACCGCAGCCCCGGAAAAGGCCACAAGTCCCGCCCGGTCCGAATGCATCAACCGGGTCAGATCAATAATTTCCCGTTTGGCCCGGGTCAGCCGTGTGGGGGATACATCCTGGGCCAGCATGCTGCGGGAGCAGTCTAAAGCGATCATGATATCCACCCCTTTCTGGGTGGTTTTTTCCCAGCGATACCCGGCCAAAGGCCCTGCCAGGGCCACCACGGCAAATCCTGTGGCAAGCACGGCCAAAACCGCTTTTACCCATTTGGGGCCATAGGAAAACCCGGGCAGGATATGGTCAAACATGGAAGTTTTCGCATACCGGGCAAGGATCTTTTTGTGCCGGAAAATTCCATACACCAGCAATCCTGCCAGGGGCAGAAGTCCCCACAAAAAAAACAGAATATGTGGATGGTCAAATTTCATATGTTCATCCTTTTAACCCCTTAAGGAAGTTCCAGAAGCCTTGTGCTGCCAAAGCCCAGACACGCAAGGTAGAACAGCAGTCCTGGAATCAGGAACATGGTATAAAGCTCTTTGTAATCCACCCATTTATCCACCTTAACCTTTGTCTTTTCCATTGAATCAATCATCTTATAAATTGATGCAAGGCTGTCGGTATCTTTGGCTTTAAAAAAGGTGCCCTCGGTCTGCTTGGCAATGGAATCAAGGGCATCCCAGTCCATATCCACCTGGCGGTATACATACTGCTGACCAAAGAGCCCGTCCACAAGGAAAGGGGCCTTACCCTTGGAGCCCACGCCAATGGTGTAAATTTTAATCTTTCTTTGGGCAGCGATCTTTGCAGCCTCCTGCCAGGAGAGTTCCCCTGCATTGCTCTTTCCGTCGGTGAGCAGAATAATAATGTTCGATTTGGCCGGAATATCTTCCAGGCGTTTGAGGGAAATACCCATGGCATCGCCAATGGCGGTGTTAGGTCCGGCAGCCCCGATCTTCAAATGATCCAGCATGAATGCAATGGTGTTATAGTCCCGGGTCAACGGCACCTGGGTAAAGGCATGGGTGCCGAACACCACTAGGCCGATGCGGTCCCCTTCCCTTTTCATGATAAAATCGGACACCACCCCCTTGACCGCGTCAAGGCGGGTGACAATCTTGCCGTCGCGGTTAAAATCAAGGGCTTCCATGGACCCGGACAGGTCAAGGGCCAGAACAATATTTATTCCTTGGGTCTCCACATTAATCTTGCGTTCGCCTGCCTGGGGCCGGGCAAGGGCAATAATCATCAGGCTTAAGCCCAGCACCTTCGCCAACGGCATGAGACGGGCC
>QKDP01000272.1 GCA_003252055.1 Desulfobacter postgatei
CCTGATAAAATTCCAGTGCTTTTCCAATGGCGTTGTTAAAATCCAGCATATCACCAATGGTTGCCTTTGCGTCATTGGCATGGCAGGCCCAGTCGATCTTACCGCCCTCGACCATGATAAAAAAGCCCTGATCATTGCTTCCATTTCTTCTGGTAAAACGACGACGACTCTGGTTGTCCCCGTTATAGAGGTTGGCAATGGCCACTTCGGTCATCTCCGCCAGGGAAAGATTATTCACTCCATCTGCACTGTTGACTCTGTCAATGTCATAGGGCATGGCAGCGGAATCCTGCAGCCATGGATTGATGCAGATAACTTTTTCCATGGGGGAGTCTTTAAGGGCCAAGATTTCATCGCGGGTTTTAAGCACAGTGTAGCCATCAGGTTCAGAAACCTTCAGCCCGCCGCCGCCGAAAAACTCGTATCCGCTTTCGCCAAGTTGAATGTCGATAAGATCATAACTGTTACGGCTTTGTACGCTGGCATAATAAGCGGCCGGGGTGGCATGGTCAAGGGATACACTTGAAAGGATGCCGACCTTCATGCCGTCCTCATGGGCCAGCTGGGCAATGCTTTTATAGCTGATGGTCTTGGTGTCGTCCATTCCAATGGTGCCGCTAATAGTTTTAAGACCGCAGGCAAAGGCCGTGGCCGAGGAGGCTGAATCGGTCATCAGCGCGTGAGCATCATAAGTGGTCTGCATACCGGCAACAGACATCTTAGTCATATTCAGACGGTTTTCAGGCTTGAGCAGCTCGGAAGCTTCCCGTGCAGCGATGTCTTGAATGCTTGAATCGGCGTTAACAGTAGTGAGAAAAGCTTCGGTGGCCTGAATCTGGGAGGCGGACATCCCGTCCCCTAGGAAGAAAAAAACATATTTCGGTTTTGCAGATGCGACTGTCGCAATAAGCAGCAATGTCACACTTACAACTATTGATAGTGTTATTTTTTTGGATTTCATTACTCATCTCCTTTTATCTAATTTTAACAATTGGGTATTGTTACTTGTTAATTTACATTGGTCTTTTGAAAACCTTCATTTAAATAACGTATTTGTCTTACCTCCTTTCCCCTTTGAATCTGGGCCCCAAAAAAAATGACTTACAGGGGCTTGGGTCTAATTTCGCCAAACAATTTGCAATGCGACCTTGATGTTTATGACAGGATATAGCAGCAGATTATTTGTGGGGGGTTAAGTTTTGGATAACAAAGGGTTAATTAATGTTAGAGGCTCATTTGAGGTGCCCTTTATAAAAGTGTTGAACAGACGGTTGCGCGGATATTACAATTATTATAATGTACCAGGCAACATGTTGGCATTATGGCGTTTTTATAGCCAGGCATTCGTTAAAAAATACTAAAGGAGACACGGTATGGCATACAAAACCATCATTGCAGAAACCCTTGAGGGCCATGTGGCCAGTGTGACCCTGAACCGGGCCGAGGCGATGAATACCTTTTCCAGTCAGATGGCGGAAGAACTGTATGATGCACTTAAAGGATTTGACGCAGCCCCCGATGTCAGGGTCATTCTCATCAAAGGCGCAGGCAGGGCATTTTGCGCAGGTATTGATGTGAATGAGCTTAAAGGCAAAACAACGAATCAGTATCGTGAATGGATTGAAAAAATGGAAGCCCCTTTGATGCTGATATCCCAATTAAAGACCCCGGTGATCGCCCAGGTCCACGGGGCAGCGGCAGCCAACGGCATGGGGCTTGTGGCGGCATCGGACCTGGCCATTGCCGCTGATAACGTAAAAATGGGGCTGACCGCCATTAACGTGGGCTTAAACTGCGTGGGGCCGGTGATCCCTGTGGCCCGGTGTGTGGGACAAAAAAAGGCACTGGAACTGCTGCTTTACGGGGAACTGATCAAGGCAGACCAGGCATTGGACCTGGGGCTTATCAACCGGGTGGTGCCCAGGGAAGATCTGGATGCGGCAGCCCTTGCCTGGGCCCGGGACCTGGCAAAAAAGAGTCCGGTGGCTGTAAAAATCGCCAAATCCGCTTTTTATGCGTCCCGGGATATGCCCTATGAAGCCCAGTTCGCGTACATGAACGAAGCCTTTGCCAGATTGTGCGATACCCGTGATGCCAAGGAGGGGGTGACAGCTTTTTTTGAAAAACGCCCGCCAATATGGCAGGAGAAATAAAAAAAGAGCAGGCTAACGGCGGCGATACAGGACAGGAAACACAAGAACGGCTGACGCCATGACAAGGCTCCCGCAGGGAAACGCATAGGAAAGGCTGAAAAAGTCCATGGCCAGTCCCGCCATGACCGAACCTGTAAACATGCCAAGGGAGTGGGCGGAAGTCAAAATGGCCATGACGGATCCCAGGGCCTGCCGCTCATCACCCTTAATCACGGCAAGAGCTGTCAGGGCCGGCATGGCAATCCCCCCGCCCAGCCCGAAGATACATACACCTGCAAACAGATCTATAAATGAAGCGGCCCAGAACGGGTATAAAATCCCTGCGGCAGACAGCATGCCGCCGACAACCACCATGACCTTCTTGTTCCATCGGTCCGCAACATAGCCCATAGGCACTTGCAAGGCACCTGAGACAAATACCCCGGCGCTCACAAGCAATCCGATTTTTCCTCCGGCCAGGCCAAAGGTCTTGCTGGCATACAGGGGCATGAAACACCAGACAATGCCGAT
>QKDP01000374.1 GCA_003252055.1 Desulfobacter postgatei
ATCAGGCCTCTGCATCCTTTTTCTTGAGTTTGCCGGCCAGGATATGGCGTTTGGCGGCATTTAATTCCACCTTGCGGATGCGGATGGATAAGGGAGTGACCTCAACCATTTCATCGTCCCTGATAAAATGGATGGCCTGTTCAAGGGTCATGGGCTTGACAGGCGAGCAGATGGTCGCTTCGTCTTTTCCGGAAGCCCTCATGTTGGTCAGCTTCTTTTCCTTGCAGGCATTGACGTCAATATCCGAATGGCGGTTGTGTTCGCCAATGACCATGCCTTCATATACCGGGGTGCCCGGTGTGATGAACAGCCGTCCCCGGGGTTCCAGATTAAACAGGGCATAAGGCACGGCCTTGCCCTGGCGGTCACACACAATGGATCCGGTGTAGCGCACGGGAAAATCCCCGCGATGGGCTTCATATCCGGACAGATAGGAGTTGAGGATACCCGTGCCCCGGGTGTCGGTCATGAATTCGTCCCTGTACCCGATCAGGGAACGGGACGGGATAGAGAACTCCAGGCGCACCCGGCCTTTGCCGTTGTTCACCAGATTGGTCATTTTGCCCTTTCTCACGGACAGTTTTTCGGTGACCACGCCCATGAAATCCTCATCGCAGTCTACGAACAGATGTTCAATGGGCTCCAGGATCTGACCGTTCTCTTCACGATAAATGACCTTGGGGCGCCCCACGCACACTTCAAAATTTTCCCGGCGCATGGTTTCAAGGAGTATGGCCAGCTGCAGTTCACCGCGGCCCTTGACCACAAAGCTGTCATCATCACTGCTCTCCTCCACCTCAATGGCCACGTTGAGCAGGGTTTCCTTGAGCAGGCGCTCCCGGATTTTTCTGGACTGGACATTTTTGCCCTCTTTACCGGCAAAAGGTGAGGTGTTAATGGCAAACCGCATGAACACCGTGGGTTCGTCCACTGAGATCCTGGGCAGGGCTAAAGGATTTTCCCGGGTGCATATGGTATCACCGATTTTTACCTCCTCAATGCCTGCCAGCACGACAATATCTCCGGTATCTGCCTGATCCACCGGCACCAGTGTCACGCCGTCATAGGACTGGAGTTTGGACACCTTAAGCTGCTTCTGGCCGCCGTTCTCATCCATGCACACCAGAGACGCGTTGGAGGCGGCAGACCCGTTGAACACCTTGCCGATGGCAAGTCGCCCCAGGTAATCGGAATAGCCAAGGTCTGACACCAGCATCTGGAAAGGGGCGTCAGGATTATAGGACGGCGCAGGCATCTCATTGATAATGATATCAAAAAGGACCTTCAGGTTATCCACCTCTTCTTCCAGTTCCCGTTTGACAATACCGTCCCGGCCAACGGCGTAGAGATAGGTGAAATCCAGCTGTTCGTCCGTAGCGCCAAGATCAATGAACAGGTCGTAGACCATGTCCAGAACCTCATCGGGCCGGGCATCCTTGCGGTCTATCTTGTTGATGATCACAAGCACGGGAAGACCGGCCTCAAATGTTTTTTTGAGCACAAACCGGGTCTGGGGCAAAGGCCCTTCGGAGGCATCCACCAGCAGAATAGCGGAATCTGCCATGGAAAGGGCGCGCTCCACCTCACCGCCGAAATCGGCATGCCCCGGGGTGTCAATAATATTGATCTTTACCCCGTTACAGGAGACCGAGCAGTTTTTGGCGGCAATGGTAATGCCCCGCTCCCGCTCCAGGTCCATGGAGTCCATGAGACGGTCATCCACTTCCTGGCCTTCCCGGAACATCCCGCTCTGTTTAAACATGGCATCCACCAGCGTGGTTTTCCCATGGTCAACATGGGCGATGATAGCAACATTTCTTAATTTATCATTTACTGCACTGTTTTTTTTCATATTCTCCTACTACTTTGAAATACGGGTGGTGCCGTCCGGGGCCGTCAGCACCCGCACCCTGTCACCGGGAAACATCGGCACATCCGCCTCCTGGACCACCACAATAGTGCGCCCACTGTCAAGATTAACAACAATTTCTAAACCGTTTCTGGTTCCAGCCTCCTTTTCAATGACTGCGCCAATGGCCGCACCTGCCAGAGCCCCGACAACTGTGGCCACATCCCGGCCATGGCCACGGCCGACGGTGCTGCCGATCACACCGCCGGTCACACCGCCGATGGCACCACCGGCAACCGGGGGATTTGAGGCCTGAATAATGACAGATTTTACAGACGCCACGGTCCCCGTATTCATGATCTGAGCCTGCAAGGTCTGCTCATAGGTATATACATTGGAGCTGGATGATGCGCATCCTGCCATGGTCAGCATTGCTGCAGCCACCATGCAAACAATGAACTTTATTCCTGATCCTGCCATAGTCATGTTTCTTCCTCCCGGGCCTTATTGCCTTACATATTAAAACAGGCATTATTATATCCCCTGCAGCCGGTAAAAGGAAGTAATCATTGCATGGGATAAAGTCAACGCCATGATACCAGCGTTAAACGATGGACAAACGGTATGTCCTTATTTTGAGCCATTTTGGCGTTTGTGACCGAGACCGATCTTAGCCCAAGTTTTCGATAGTGATGCTGGATTGATTGTGGTTTCAATAAGTTACGATTTTTAAATGGTGCTTTATGGCACTACATTTGTTTATTTTAACCATAAGTTATTGAAAATAAGTTATTTTTGCTTACAC
>QKDP01000008.1 GCA_003252055.1 Desulfobacter postgatei
ATTTAAATAAAAAAAATTTTTTATTTGTGCTGGAATGAATGGAGCATAAATCGGGGATGGTCTATATATTACAAATATGGGATATATTTTGATTCAAATATGTAATTTATATTTTGTACGTAAATTATTATTCAATAGTATATTCTTCTGGGTCTTAAATATGGCTTTTTTGAAATTTTAAAATGAACGGGCAGGATGTCAGCCAATAATGTCTTATTAACTGGATTACAATTGAAGACGCCAAAAATGTAATTTTTTAATTCAATCCCTTTTTTGCTGAAGGGCATATGAATAATATCTTCCGATTTAAGCTTTTATGGGAGATCTTGATCCAGAGATTTGACCAGACAGATCAATGAGGTGCGTTTCCACTCTTTTTTATTATAAAAATCAATACCGTCATGGTCGTCTTTGTCTGCAAGCAGGGAAAGGGATTTTATCCCTTTGTTTACGGCCCAGTCTTCGATGGCAGACAACAAAAGGGTTGCTATCCCTTTCTTTCTGTATTCACGGTCCACAACCAGGTCTTCCACCACTGCACTGATATTACCCTGGGCCGTTGAAATTCGGGCCTGGGCCGAGCACATTCCGACAATTGTCGCATTCACCCACGCGACCTTCACGGTTCTGTGCTTTCCGCAGCCGTCCAGCATCAGCCGCAGCCCCCTTGTCCAGGCTCTGGAATTGAATTCAAAATCCTGTTCTGCTGCAGACAGCTGGGCCAGCAGGGGCAGCATCTGATCAATATCGACAGGACGTGCATCTTTAATGATAATGTTCATGGCCTTTTTCCTTAAAATATTTTCTTGAACGCCGATGCCTTGATTGCAGCCACCACCATTGTGCCTTCCTTGATCCCCATCTCACGTACCGATTCGGGAACGATCTGGGCAATCAGGTGTTCATTGCCACAGGCAAGCTCCACACGCACACGATTTCCGCTGCTATAGATATCCGTCACAGTACATTGCAAAAGGTTTCTGGCACTTGTTGCCTCCGGATGCCGCTTGAAAAGAAGAATGTCCCGTGAATCGAGTTCAAAAAGATTTTCTTCACTCTCTCCAAATTCAGTGAGAATAAGACTGCTATCTCCCCACTGATAACAAAACAGATCTTTATAGGGTGAAGCGCCACCAAGAGTAATCAAGTTGACATAACTCTCAAGACCAGGGTTCCATGATTTTTTCACCAGTTCTTCAGCTGCACTGTGCTGCTGAATACGGCCCTTTTCGATCACCAGAACCTCATCGGTCATCATCCGCATTTCCAGCACCGAATGGCTGATAAAAATCATGGGGATCCCGTAATTATTGAAGACATTTTTCAAATACGGAATAATCTGAAATTTGTGCCCCTCATCCAAAGCTGAAAGCGGCTCATCCATCAGGATAAGCTGGGGATTTGACAAAACAGTCCTTGCCAGGGCGATACGCTGCCGCTCCCCGCCTGACAGGGTGGAAACATCTCGCGACAAAAGCTGGGTAATACCGAGGACCTCAAAAAGGTCACCAGGATCAATCTGTCTATTTTCCGATTTGACTCGTTTATAGCCATAGAAAATATTTCTTTTAACGCTCATATGGGGGAAAAGATGGGCATGCTGAAACACAACACCGACGTTTCGCTGATCCGGCTTCAAATTAATCTTTCTCTTTGAATCAAAAAGAACGGTATCACCCAACCGAATATAACCGCTGTCCGGTAGTTCCAGGCCGGACAGCAGATTCATAATCGTTGATTTGCCGCTCCCTGACGGACCGAAAATACCTATCCTTGATGAGGATAAACTGAATGCAACATCAAGGGTGAAATCCTTGAAACTTTTTTTTAACTCGACGTCTAACTGCACCGCTATCCTCTCCTGAACCTGCGGTTTATTCCCTCACTGACCAGAAGGATGGCAAAAGAAAGGCTGATGGAGACCAGACAAAGTGTCAGCGCCATCCGGTCACCTCCAGGAACGGAGGTATATTCGTAGATTGCCAGGGGTATGGTCTGTGTCACCCCCGGGATATTGCCGGCAAGGATAACGGTTGCGCCGAACTCACCAAGGTTCCTGGCAAACATCAACGACATCCCGGAAAGAATCGCCCGGCCGCTCAAAGGCAGGACAATGGTAAAAAAACTGTCCCACCATCCCGCACCAAGGGTTCGTGACACTGAAACATAGGATTGATCCACCGCCTCCATACCAATACGAATTGAACGGACCATCAGGGGAAACCCGACCACCGCCGATGCAATGACCGCACCGGTAAGTGAGAAAACCACCTGGATACCCAAAAGGTTCAAAACCTTCCCGAAGATCCCGTTGGACCCGAGGGCGAGCAGCAAAAGATATCCGACCACGACCGGCGGCAAAACCAGCGGCAGACTGATAATCCCTTCCACCACCGCCTTGCCTTTAGTTTTGCCAAAGGCAAGAAAGTAACCGCAAGCAATGCCAAAGGGCGTGGAAATCAAGGTCGCCGAACAGGCAACCTTCAGGGAAAGCCAGACGGCAGATATGTCCTGGGGCGACAGTGTTAACACCGCAATTTCATTTCATTTGCCAAGATACCGTTCAAGGCAGTGTAAAACCAAGGCGAATCATTTCCGGATGGGCCGCTTCAGAAACGATATAGTCATAGAAGAGCTTGGCAT
>QKDP01000090.1 GCA_003252055.1 Desulfobacter postgatei
AAAGCACATACTGGGAGTCTTCAATTTCCATGCTGCGCAGGTTCACATAAACGTCGGTGCCGCTTTGTTCAAGACGCCATGGGCCCAGGAATCCCGTATAATACCGCCTGTCGTGGGGTTCAAAGGCCTGGATGAATTGATCTGCCTCGACCTTGGGCAAACCGCATACCGCAGGCGTCGGGCAAAGCTGTCCGACGAATTCCCCAAGCCGGTCTTCAATTTGCTCTCCGGAAAAAAAGAAAGAGGTTTTCAAGTGGGCCACGGTGGCTGTCTCAAGATCCTGGGGCCCCTTTGTCTGGTAGCCTGAAAAGCCGAAGCGGTGAAGCACATCCACCGTATACCTGGAAACAAAGGCCTGCTCTTCAATCTCCTTTGTAAACCAGCAGTATTGACCATCGGGGCGCCGGGGCTGGGTGGCGGCCAGGGATACGGTCTGGGCATGTCGCCCATTGGAACGAAACAACAGTTCAGGGGTGGCCCCCATCCAAAGTCCGGCCTCAGGCAGGTTCACCACAAAGACAAACACACCCGGATTTGCATCGTGCATCCCCAAAAAAAGCCGGCCCATGGATTCATTTTTCCTCTCTTTACAAATGCGCCTGGAAACAATGACCTTGGAAAATTTTGCGGCGTGGATCTGTTCAATGGCATGGTTGACGCAAACCAGGTAATCACGGAAATCCGTTGAGATGCAAGGGGCCTTTGCTTCCCGGTGAAAAGGGGCCGGAGCCAAGCTTCCCGGGTCAAACGCCTGGATCTGACCGTAACCTTTCAGGTGTATTGCCGGCTGCAACACAATGACAGGCGCATTGTCCGATATTTTAAACGGGGCAAACACAAATCCGCGGACCCGGCTCAACGCCTCTATATCTTCCGGGAATATAATATCATTCTGGGACCCCGCAATCAGTTGTGGGCTGTCACTGGACGATTGAAACCAGCAGGCAAATGCGACATTTTTTTCTATCAGATCATCAATCAGACAATCAAGCTGTGTAACGCTGTTCATCCTCTCCCTAATTTTTTATTGGCAGCGGCGGCAGACGCGGCCATTACATAAATCTCAACAGATTATTTCTTTCGTAACTCTCAACCTGAGCGGTTTTTTTAACATCCCTGATCCGTGAATAACAGTTTTTTTTGGTGTTAAATTACGTTCATGGTTCGTTGTGGATTGAGCCTGGGCCTTGGTAGACCAGGTTGGCCCATGGCCGTTATTCACAAATGCAGTCAAATTTCCCTTTGGTCAGCTTAACCAGATCATCCGGTGCCAATTCTATATCAAGCCCTCGTTTTCCGGCACTGACAAAAATGGTCTTGAAATTCTTTGCAGAATCATGAACCACGGTTGACAGTTTTTTCTTTTGTCCGACGGGACTGACACCGCCCAGGACATAACCGGTTGTCTTTTCCACCAGCTTTTTATCTGCCATGGCAGCTTTTTTTACCCCCATGGCCTTGGCAAACAATTTTAAATTCAATTGGCATGAAACAGGCAGAACGGCGACACCAAGCTCCTTGCCGTTCATTGACACGACAAGGGTTTTAAAAACCTGGTCCGTGCCGACCCCAAGTTTTTCAGCTGCCTCCTGCCCATAGGAATCGGTTCTGGGGTCATGGCTGTACTCATGAATTTTAAAATCAATTTTTGCTTTTCTGGCGGTGTTAATGGCTGGTGTCATTTGGCTGCTTTCCCAATCTGTTGTTTTTCAAGTCCGCTGTTTATCATGTTTATATACCTTTTTTAAGGGACTAAAATACCGGTTATTGATTTTGTATTGAATTATTTATACAAAACAGAGAATTGGGCAGATTTGAAGAACGTTGAAAGCCATACCGGCAAAAAAAGATGATCAAGGAGAATCCAATGGGAAAAAGTCATACCAATCCATACGCAGCCCTGGATCAACCCCAGGTGCTTCAATTTTTGTTTCACCCACGGCGTGATTACCCGGAAAATGCCGTTTCTGACAAGGAACATCTTATTCCGGTTGACCAGAATATTGAAGTCGGAGCGGCCTTTCACCTGGCAGATCCGTCATTCCCCAACATTCTTTTCTTCCACGGCAATGGCGAGACCGTATCCGACTATGATGATCTTGGTCCCATTTTCAATGGTCTGGGCATCAACTTCCTGGTGGCGGACTATCGGGGGTACGGCAAATCATCAGGCTCACCGACGGTCTCCTCAATGCTCCTGGACTGCCATAAGATTCTTGATTTCAGCATTAACCTGCTTGAAAATCGCAATTTCACAGGTTCCCTCAGCGTTATGGGCCGCTCCCTTGGCAGTGCATCGGCTCTGGAACTGGCAGCCACCCGTCAGGACTGCATTGACAGGCTGATTATAGAAAGTGGATTTGCCTATGCAGCCCCGCTCTTAAAAACCCTTGGACTTGATCCTGACAGGATCGGTTTTCAGGAAGCCCAAGGATTCGGCAATGCCGATAAAATCAAGCTTTGGAACAAGCCTCTGTTAATTATACATGCCCAGTTTGACCATATTATCGACTTTTCACAAGGTGAAACACTCTACAATCTTTGCCCTTCTGCAGACAAAGACCTTTTGATGATCCCCGGTGCCAATCACAACGATATTTTTATCAAGGGGTTTGATATGTATGTCCACAGCC
>QKDP01000012.1 GCA_003252055.1 Desulfobacter postgatei
TTCTGGGAACAGATCCGCGAGATTTCAAACAATGTGTCAACCCTGACGGAAACCACCACAGGCACCCGAGTCGATTATTTCGGCATACTCAAGGAACGCCTGGATACCTTTGTGCAGCAGATGCAGGAAAACCAGACCGAAGAAACCGATCCCACCGGCGTTATGGGACCTGTGTTTGCCGATGCCTGCGGAGTCCCGGATGACCCCATGGTTATCCTTACCGGCACCAAGATGTTTGCCCTGACTCTGGGTTCTGTCAAAGAGTACCTGGCTGCCGTGAAAATAAAAGATATCACCATTCACTGATTCTTTAAAAACAGACCCTTTTTCTTCTTGCTATGATAGATAACCGGACAAAATTTACGATACAGGCCGTAATCTGGGTTAACGTGATCATGTATGCCGTGTCCCTGCTGTTCTCCCGGGGCCTTCATTTTACCCTGAATCCCTTAACGGCCCTGGCACCGTCCAGTAATGCCCTGATCTTCCTTGGTGCCGCCGGTACCATGCCCTTGTCCTATTTCCATGACTGGACCAGCATCTTCACTGCAAACTGGCTGCACGGCAGCCTGTTGCACATCCTTTTCAACATGATGGCGCTTCGCACCCTTGCCCCGCTCACGGCAAAGGAGTTCGGGCTCTACCGGATGCTGTCCATATATATCCTTTCCGGTGCCGGTGGTTTTTTCCTCTCCTGTATAGGCGGTGTGCCTTTGACCATCGGGGCTTCTGCCGGTCTTTGCGGGATGATTGGTGCCCTGTTTTATTTTGGCTGGTCCCGGGGCGGTAGCTGGGGAAAGATGGTATTTGACCAGACCAAGTCCTGGATTTTCAGCCTGGTGCTTATTGGGCTGATCCTGCCGAATATCAACAACTGGGGCCATGGCGGCGGGTTTGCCGCAGGCTTTATCCTGGCATTTCTCTTTGGGTATGAGGAGCGCCGCAGATCTGGAACCATCGATATCCTGGTTTGCGCAGGGCTGTCCGTGTTTACCTGTTTTCTTCTGTTTCGTTCAGTTTTCCAAGGCATGAAACTGATACTGCAATAATTGAGCGCCAAAGGCGCTTGACCCTCTTGTTTCCTATCTCCAGTTTCTTGCCATTAACGCGTAAGTTAATGGCCTTGCGCGGCATTTTACACAAATTTTACAAAGCTGTCTTGCAATCTTTTTCCGGGTCAACTATATGGGCTCCATGAGTTTGAAACGCGCAGATATTGCCGTGGTCGGCATGTCCGGTATTTTCCCGGGCGCCGGTGATACCCGGCAGTTCATTGCCAATGTCATGGCGAAAAAATCCAGTGTCATTCCGGTACCCCAAGACCGGTGGGGTGTGCCGCCTGACATTATGGTGGACAACCGCGCCGGCACCCCGTTGCCCGACCGGGCCCGCAGCCGGCATGCAGGGCTGATTTCCCAATCCGTATTCAATCCTTCTAATTTTGATTTTTCCGGTGGGGATATGGCCGAACATGGCCTGGATAGTGATTTTTTCCACGCCCTGGACCCGGTGCATCATTTGGCCCTGGCCGCAGGCCTTGATCTTATGGCCAATGCCCGGCTTTCCAAAGAAAAGCGGGCGCGCACAGGGGTTGTGCTTGCTGCCATTGCCCTGCCCACGCCGGGGGCATCACGGCTGACCCGTGATCTGTTTTTGTCGCCAAACCCTGCCATGCCCTCGTGGCAACAGGCCTGGGGCGCCGGAATGCTGTCGGCACCTGCGTCAATTCTGGCAAGGGTATTGGGGTTGACCGGCGGCAGTTTCACCCTGGATGCCGCCTGTGCCTCTTCTTTGTTCTCCATAAAACTTGCCTGCGAACAACTGCTGTCCGAAAGGGTGGATGCCATGGTGGCCGGCGGGGTATCCCGGCCCCAGTCCCTTTACACCCAGGTGGGATTTACCCAGCTCCAGGCCCTGTCGCCTACGGGCCGGTGCGCCCCCTTTGACCGGGATGCCGATGGCCTGGTGGTGGGGGAGGGGGCCGGCCTGGTCCTGCTCAAACGTCTGGACGATGCGTTGGCCTGCCAAGATACCATCTACGCCGTGATTAAAGGATGGGGGGTGAGCAACGATATTGAAGGCAACCTTGTGGCCCCGGCCAGTGAGGGCCAGGTCCGGGCCATGGCCAGCGCCTTTGGCATGGCCGGCTGGTCTTTTGGCGATATTCAGTACATGGAGTGCCACGGCTCCGGTACCCCCAAGGGGGATCAGGTGGAAGTCGAAAGTATCATGCAGATGCTCGAAACACACCAGTGCATGGACACGGCCCTGTCCATTGGGTCGGTGAAATCCAACATCGGCCATCTGCTGACCGGTGCCGGGGCTGCCGGATTCATTAAAACAATTATGGCCATGAACCAGGGGCTGCTGCCGCCATCCAACAATTTCAATGCGCTGCCCGATGACTCTCCTTTTAAAAATACCGGTGTCAGGGTTCAGGACGCTCCCGCTGCCTGGGCACCTGCCAGTGACGGTCAGCCTTTGCGGGCTGCGGTATCTGCCTTTGGGTTTGGCGGCATCAACGCCCAGATTCTTGTGGAATCTTTTAAAGCCGAATCCAACAGTCATGCGATCGGTTTTGCACCGGTTCCAGACGAAAAAAGCGTACCCTGTGCCATT
>QKDP01000224.1 GCA_003252055.1 Desulfobacter postgatei
TACATGAAAATGCTTAAAAAAGCCCTGGATCCGCACAATATTCTCAATCCAGGCAAAATTTTCCCAGACGCTGCCTGCCCGCTTCCCGGAGAGATGAAATGAAGGATCTGGAACAATACCGGGAGTGGATCCAGGCCTGTGTCAAGTGCGGTGCCTGCCGGGCCACATGCCCGGTGTTCAAGGCCGAAAATCAGGAAGGCGGTGTGGCCCGGGGAAAAATTGCCCTTGCCCAGGCCATGATGGACGGGCAACTCTTTGCCGAAGACAGGCTGATCCATGACCTTTCCCAGTGCCTGCTGTGCGGCAGTTGCACCCACCTGTGCCCCAACCAGGTGCCCACCGCGGATATCGTGGCCGCGGCCCGCAGGAACGTGGCCCAGAAAAAGGGGCTGTCCGGCTTCGGCAAAGGTGTGGCTGCCTTGCTGACGCATAAAAAGGCCATGGACTGGATGAGTCAAAGCGGTGATCTGGCCTCCCGGCTCCTGTGCCGGCAGATTCCTGAAACAAGCGGCTTAAGACTGCGGTTTCCTGTGCCGGGCATCCCTAAGGAACGCACCCTTCCCAAGCCCTCATTCAAACCCTTTTTGAAGCGGGATATCCGGCAGAGGCCTTCTCCTTCAACACGCCCCAGGGTGCTCTTTTTTACCGGCTGCGGTATCAATTACCTCTACCCTGAAATCGGTGAGTACCTGGTCCGTATTCTCAACTTCATGGGAGTCCATGTGACCCTCACCAATGAACAGGTCTGCTGCGGGCTTCCCGCCCTGTCCGCCGGTTCGGGAGAGGCGGTGGAAACCCTTGCCAGAAAAAATTTGAAGGCCTTGAAAATCCACGCCGTTGACTATGTGCTCACGGCCTGTGCCTCCTGCCACGGCGCCCTGGCCGGGATTTACCCCACTCTTGGGGCGGATTATCAGCCCTTTGCCGAAAAGACCCGGGACATCATGGATTTTCTGATGGATATGGAGCTGGCAGGCAGGCTTTCGTCTATTCCCCGATCAGAGGAGCGAGTTAAGGTAACCTGGCACGACCCCTGCCATCTGCGAAATCACGGCCTGACCCGGGCCCCCAGGCAGATCCTTGCCGCGTTGCCCCAGATCGACTATGTTGAGATGACGGATGCGGCAACCTGCTGCGGCCTCGGCGGCACCTTCTCCGTACACCATTACGAAACCAGCCAAAAGATCGGCAACCAAAAGGCGAACCATGTTGCCCAAAGCGGGGCCAAAATCGTGGCAACGGCATGTCCGGGATGTATGATTCAGCTCCAGGACAGCCTTAACCGCGAAAACATTCCTGCCAGGGCGATCCACCTTCTGGAACTGGTCTGCCAGGCACTGCCCATCAAATAACGCCAAGGAGCTGATATGTTTCAAAGTATTCTGGGACTGTTTGTGTTCTCCGGTATTGCTGTTTTATTAAGCGAGAATAGAAAAAAAATCTCTGTCAGGCTGATTATTTCAGCTTTAGCATTGCAACTTGTTCTTGGCGTGGTGATGCTGAAATTTGCATGGGTGCGCCAGGGCTTTTTTTATTTAAACGGTGTAGTAACCGCTATCTCAAAGGCAACCGGAGAGGGTACAGCCATGGTGTTCGGATACATTGGCGGCGGAGCGCTTCCTTTTCAGGAATCCTATCCCGGGGCGTCGTTTATCCTTGCGTTTCAATCTTTGCCCTTGATTCTGGTTATGAGCGCATTGTCTGCGCTGCTGTTTTATTGGAAGATAATTCCTGCCGTAGTGCGTTTTTTCAGTGTGATTCTCAATAAAACACTGGGGACCGGCGGGGCTGAAGGCATAGGGATTTCAGCGAATATTTTTGTGGGCATGGTGGAGGCGCCTTTGCTGGTCAAACCGTATTTATCCGCCATGACCCGCAGCGAGTTATTCACATTAATGACTTGCGGTATGGCTACCATTGCAGGCACGGTCATGGTACTTTACGCCACGATTCTTAAGCCTGTGATACCGGGTATTTTAGGTCATATTCTCACCGCCTCCATTATCAGTGCACCGGCTGCGATTCTGATTTCAAAGCTCATGATCCCTGAAACCAAAGATGTGACAGAAGGCCGGCTGTCCACGCCAACGGTTTATAAAAGCGTCATGGATGCGGTTACCAAGGGCACGGTGTCCGGCATTGATCTTATGATCAATATTGTGGCCATGATCATCGTTCTTGTGGCCATGGTGAGCCTGATCAATATGATTCTTGGACTCATGCCGTTGTTAAACGGGCAGCCGTTCACCCTGCAGCGGATTTTAGGCTGGATTATGGCCCCTGCAGCATGGCTGATGGGCATCCCCTGGTCCGAAGCCCCTGCTACCGGCGCTTTGATGGGAACCAAAACCATTCTTAACGAATTCATCGCATACCTTGATTTGAGCCGTATGCCGGCAGGCGAAATCAGTGAACGCAGCCGCATTATTATTTCATATGCCATGTGCGGTTTTGCAAATCCGGGCAGCCTGGGGATTATGATCGGCGGCATGGGCGCTATGGTTCCGGAAAGAAGGGATGAAATAGTGGCTTTGGGATTTCGTTCCATCATTGCAGGCACTTTGGCCACATGTATGACCGGCGCCGTTGCCGGGATATTTTTATAGTGCTTGCACT
>QKDP01000328.1 GCA_003252055.1 Desulfobacter postgatei
GGCCACCAGATTGCCGTCAACGAACATGCCCACAATATCTTCCATGCCGTCGGTGAGCCAGACCAGCTCCTCTTCAATGCTGTCTCCGGCAATCATATACTGGCCGTATTCCACACTGTCCATGAACACATGCAAATCCCCGTCCGGATAGAGGTACTGGACAGGTTTTCTTTGCAGGTCCACATCATCGAGCATATCATTGCCTTTGTATGAATCTTCATATTTCTGCCGGGTCTTGATACTGCTGAACCTGACCTTGTAAAGGGTGACAGCCCCCCTTGCCGACGGGGTTTTTACATCAATATGTTTAACCAGATACGGTTCCCCGTTGATCTCCACCACCTGGCCCTTTTTTAAATCACATGCTTTTGGCATACCTGCCTCTCCTAAAATAAAACATTCATTTCTTTTATAATAAAAATACTATTCTTCTTACGGCTTATGAAGGACCACCAGCGAATCCGGGTCACGGTCTACTATTTGCCGGGCAACTTTATAATATATCCACCGGCTCAGTAGTTCAACCATAATTGACTTTTGAAGCCAGGGTCCCCTTGGGTTTCATTCCTTCTCCTTGCCATCGAGGCCCCCGGCCAGGCACGGCCCCAACATGTTGGGGCCGTGCCTGGCTGGAACCACATTCCAGACCGAGTCTGATTTCTCAACCACTCTTCATGCTTTTCTTGACAAAAAGCGTCTTCCTATCCTACATAGACGAAAAATCATACAGGAAGGAAACGGATGGCGACTGCAGACGGAAATACCGATAACCGGCAAGCCCCCCAAAACCCGGAAACAACCTCCCAACCCAAAATAAACCGGCGACTGGCGCAGTTGTCCCTGGCCGCATTGGGCATCGTCTTTGGGGATATATCCACCAGCCCGCTTTACGCCATTCGGGAATGTTTTCATGGTGACTACGGCATCGATGTCAGCCACGCCAACGTGATGGGGGTGCTGTCTCTCATGTTTTGGACCCTGGTTGTGATCGTTGGGGTTAAATACCTGCTGTTTGTTTTTCGGGCGGACAATCGGGGAGAGGGCGGCGTCATCGCTTTGACCGCACTGGTTCGCAGGCAGAAGGACGCGTCCGGAAAACCACGTTTTGCGTGGGCCGTCGGACTGGGGTTGTTTGCCGCCTGTCTGTTGTATGGGGACGGCATGATCACACCGGCCATTTCCGTGTTGAGTGCCGTTGAAGGCATCGGGATTATCACCCCTATCTTCGATTCCTATGTCATGCCTCTTACCATTGCCATTCTTTTGGGCCTCTTTTTGATCCAGCGCCACGGGACGGCACGGGTGGGGAGGCTTTTCGGGCCGGTAATTCTGGTATGGCTTTCCTTTCTGGCCGTTTCCGGGATGGTGCAGATTGTTCGCATACCCCAAGTCCTGGCGGCTGTTTTTCCGTGGTACGCTGTTCAATTTTTTCTTCTCAATAAGCTGCATGGATTTGTGGTGCTTGGTGCCATTTTTCTGGTGGTCACCGGAACGGAAGCCCTATACGCGGATATGGGACACTTCGGCACGCGTCCGATTCGCCTTACCTGGTTCACGCTGGTTTTCCCTGCGCTTGTGCTCAATTATTTCGGGCAGGGTGCGCTGCTGCTGGTGCATCCGGAAGCGTCACACCATCCCTTTTATGCCATGATGCCCTCCTGGGCAATGGTTCCGGTCGTGCTGCTGGCCACCATGGCCACCATCATCGCTTCCCAGGCTGTTATCAGCGGGGCCTTCTCCATGACCCGTCAGGCGATTCAGCTGGGGTATCTGCCACGATTGAAAATACGCCATACCTCGGCGGGGCAAATGGGACAGATATACGTGGCATCGGTCAACTGGATGCTCATGAGCTGTACCATCGCACTGGTTGTCGGGTTCCAATCCTCCAGCAAATTAGCCGCCGCATACGGGGTGGCGGTTACATCGACCATGTTGATTACAACGACGCTGTTTTTTATAGTATCCCGTCAAAACTGGAAATGGACTTTACTGGGAACTGTTCCGATGGCAGTCCTGTTTTATCTGGTGGATGTGCCGTTTTTTCTGGCGAATATCAGCAAAATTCTTCACGGTGCATGGTTTCCCCTGGTCATCGGTTCGGTCTTTTTCACATTGATGATTACCTGGTCCAGAGGGCGTGTGATCCTTGGCGAACAGCTACGAAAGATCATGCCGCCGGTTCATCAGTTTATCGTAGATCTGGCCAGCAACCCTCCTGCCAAAATCAAGGGGGACGCCGTTTTTCTGACGGGCAGCCCCTATGTAACGCCTATGGCGCTGTCGAAAAATGTAATGCACAATCGCGTAATACACAGTCGAACGGTGCTTCTGAACTTTAAAGTGGAGGAGATCCCCCGCGTCCCCAATCTTGAAAAGATAAAAACCGAAAAATTGAGCAGTGGTTTTTACCGCGTTACGGCGCACTTTGGATTTATGGAAGACCCCAGGATGGACAGTGTGCTTGCCCTGGCACGTGAACAGGGTTTGGATCTGAATCCTGAAACCACAAGCTTTTATGTGGGGCGTGAAAACTTGGTATCCGGCGAAACATCCGGCATGGCACGATGGCGCACCGGTTTATTTGTTTTCATGTCAAGAAACGCGGCGGATGGATCTTCCGGCTGAACAGGTGATCGAGGTCGGTGTAAGGTTATCCGTTTGATATAACAGCCATGGGCTGACCTGGTCTATCAATACCCAGGCTCAACCCACAACAAAACATGAAAGTAATTTAATAAGTTATTGGGACTTTCATATAAACAGCCATGGGCTGGCCTTTGGCTCTCCAGAATCGGCATGGCAGGTGAGGCAATCCGGTTCGTTGACCCACGGCTTTCTGGGATTGACGTCCGAAGCGGCGGCAACGGATGTTGGCGACAGATTTGTCATCAGACGCCGGGGGATAAATTACATGCGATTGCCCTATGTGCTTGACTGTTATCTATTTTTTTGCGTTA
>QKDP01000055.1 GCA_003252055.1 Desulfobacter postgatei
CCTGCTCCCCTTTGTTGAGATTCCAATTCTTCACCCTCCGTGCAGCGGTTTTTGTTTATCTTTCATTCTCACTTATCTAACGGGATAACATTCAAAAAGTACGAATATCCAACCCGCTACAATTTTATAGAATATCAATGGAAGAACTCTTACCACTATTGGAGATAATTCGCAAAGGTTTCCAATTAAAAGTATTCAATATAATCAAAATGTTGACCGGTGTAATGGCGATTGTCCGATCTACGGCATCCCTTGTTGTTGATCCAAGGATTTGATATATCTGCGCCGGAGAATGACGATGGCGGAGATAAGATGAATTGACGGACAAAACTAAAGAACAACCGGTTGTTTCGGTCATGCCGGACCAGGCGCTGGTGCTTGAATGGGAAACGGTAAAAGGCACGCCCCACCCGGACCAGGTACAGCGCCTGAGTGAAATTGCCCAAATCGCTGAAACCCGGAAAGACGAGTGGCTGTACGAGCTGGGGTTTAAGCAATTTCCCTTGGATTTTTCAGCCTCCCTGGACTATTTCCTGCGGTTTTCCCGCTGTTTTGTCCAGGCGTTGTTAAAAACGGCAGAACTTGAGACCCTGAGGCAGGGCGCTGTCATCGGCGTGCCGCCGGGGCTTGTCAGCGATTTTATTTCAGCCTGTCCCCTGATGGCCGGGTCCGAATATGTAACGCCTGGCATGCTGGAGGGGCTGTGGCAGGGGTTTAATGCGGCGTTTTCCCGTGACATTGAAAAATTCAAGGGCCGGGTCAGCGACTATTTCCGGGAGAAAAACCCCGATCTTCACCCGGCGGGCCGGGTGTTTTTCCATCTGGTGGAAAATAAAAATTCGAGCCTGCCCTTTGCCTTTATGGCCACCTATTCCGCAGGCATGGGGGCCAATGGAAAACCCAAGCACCTGCCCCTGAAACATGCCATTGAAACCCATGACGATGATGACCTTCTGACCCTGTTATCCACGGTGTACAAGGCAGCAGAGAAAAGCCGGATCGTGGCGGATCTCATTGAATCCGGCGAGTTGTTCCATCCCCTGGCCTGGGATGGGGATGAGGCGTTTGGTTTTCTAAAGGAGATCCCGGACTATGAGGCCTGCGGTGTTCTCTGCCGGATCCCGGACTGGTGGAAACAAACCGCGTCCACGCCCCGGGTGACCATCTCCCTGGGGGACAAAAAACCGGCCCTGGCCGGGCTGGATGCGATACTTGATTTCAATGTCAGTGTGGGATTGGGCGATCTGGAATTGTCCAGGCAGGAGGTTGAAACCATCCTGGAACAGACCCAGGGCCTGGCGTTTATCAAAAACAAATGGGTGGCTGTGGACCCGGAAAAGCTGAGACAGGCCCTGAAAGCCTGCAACCGGATTGAGGACCTGGCAGCCTCGGGCATGACCTTGGGAGCAGCCATGCGAGCCCGACTGGCCCCGGGAAAAATGATAGGCCTGGACAATGCCGACCAGGTGGAAATCTGTGTCTCCAACGGCACATGGCTGACATCCGTACTGGAAAAGATGACTCACCCGGAACAGGTTGATCCTGTGGCGCCGGGCAAAGGCTTCAAGGCCACATTGCGGCCTTACCAGTCAAAGGGTGTAGACTGGCTGAACTTTTTGGCCTCTTACGGATTCGGGGCCTGTCTGGCCGATGATATGGGGTTGGGAAAGACCGTCCAGATCCTGGCATGGCTGAGCACTTTTCCTTCAAACCCCAAACGCCCGGCAACGCTTCTGGTGGTGCCGGCCTCTTTGATTTCAAACTGGCAGTCGGAGATCAACCGGTTTCTGCCCGGTCTTAAAACCTGTGTGGCCCACCCCGGTTTTATGCCTTCGGATTCACAGCTGGACAAGACTAAGAAAAACAAGGAATTCAAGCTAACTAAAACCCAGCTGAACCACCTGGACCTGGTCATCACCAGCTACACCCTGGTGAAAAAATATACCTGGCTTGCAACGTATTCCTGGCACTGTCTGATCCTGGACGAGGCCCAGGCCATTAAAAATCCCGGCACCCAACAGACCCGGGCCGTCAAAGCCCTGCCGGCTGCCCACCGGATCATCATGACCGGCACGCCTGTCGAAAATCGGCTGTCGGACCTGTGGTCATTGTTTGACTTTTTAAATCCCGGGCTTTTGGGCAATAAGAATGAATTTTCCGACTTTGCCAAAACCCTGAAAGATAATCCCAACGGGTATGCCAGGCTGCGGCAAATGATCTTTCCGTATATCCTGCGCCGCCTGAAAACCGATAAAACCGTGATCAAAGACCTGCCGGACAAGGTGGAGATGAAGGTGTTTGCCGATTTAAGCCCCAAGCAAGTGGTGTTGTACAAAAAATCGGTCAAGGATTTGAAACTGGCCATTGAGACATCCACGGGCATCCAGCGAAAAGGATTGGTGCTCTCCTTTCTTCTCCGGTTCAAACAATTGTGCAACCACCCGGACCAGCTCACCGGGTCCGGGGATTTCAAGGCCGCCCACAGCGGAAAATTCATGCGCCTGGGCAGCATTTGTGAAACCGTTTATGAAAAACGGGAACGGGTTCTCGTGTTCACCCAGTTCAAGGAGATGACAGAGCCTTTGCGGGC
>QKDP01000083.1 GCA_003252055.1 Desulfobacter postgatei
AAACCGGGTCAAAGGGAAGAACACGGGCTTTATCTCCCCGGCGGGCGAACTATTGCCCGAAAACGTGGAAGAACGGATCTGCGCCTTTGCCGGTCTGGATTATCAGGCACCGCAGATCACCATGCTGCCGGGACGGCGTCCCACCCTGTGCGCAGGCTGCCCCCACCGGGCCAGCTTCTTTGCCATTAAAAAGGCTGCGCCCAAGGGTATCTTCACCAGCGACATCGGATGCTATACTCTGGGCTGCAACCTCGGGGCTGTGGACACGGTCACCTGTATGGGTGCAGGCATCAGCCAGGCTGCCGGTTTCACCATTGCCTATGCCCGAAACGAGAAGCAGCCGCCTGTTTTCTCCACCATTGGCGACTCCACCTTTTTCCATTCCGGTATTCCCGGGTTGATTGAAACCGTCACCAAAAAAATCCCTTATGTCTTGGTGATTCTGGACAACCGCACCACGGCCATGACCGGCCACCAGCCGACACCGGCCTCGGGCCGGGATGCCTCGGGGGATCCCTGCATTGCCGTGAATATTCCTGCCATTGTCAAAGGCTGCGGGGTGAACTTCATTAAAACTGCAGACCCGTATGATCTGCCGGCTTTTATCGACATTCTCAAAGAAGCAAACACGTATTGCAAAGAAAACGGGCCTGCCGTGGTCATTGCCGAACATCCTTGTCTGCTTGATATGGACAAGGCCGAACTTAAAGCATCCTTTAAAAAAGTAATTGTAAATAAGGATATCTGCGACGGCTGCGGATATTGCCTGAGCCAGTTTGAATGCCCGGCCCTGATCCTGAACAAAGAGACCGAGCAGGTCTGTATTGACCCCGGCCTTTGCACCGGATGCGGGGTATGTTCATTTGTCTGCCCCAAGGGCGCGCTTGTACTTGAAAACCAGGAGTAAATATCATGTCAAATAATCAACAGATTATCATTTCAGGCCTGGGCGGGCAGGGCGTTCTTTTTATAACAAAACTGCTGGCAGGCGCTGCCATGGCCGACAATCTTCCCGTACTCACTTCGGAAACCCACGGCATGGCCCAGCGGGGCGGCAATGTCATTTCCTATCTTAAGATCGGTGATTTTTCAGGACCGCTGATCCGTCCTGCCACGGCAGATGCCCTGATTGCCCTGAAAGCTGAAAGCTTTGCCCACCATTCCTATTTTCTCAAACCCGGCGGACTGGCTGTGGTGAACAGCCCCCGGCCTGTGGAAGATGATAAATACAACGTCTTTTCAGGGGATGCTGCAGCCCTTGCCGAAAAGGCCGGTAATGCACGCAGTGAAAACGTGGCCATGCTGGGATTTTTCCTTGGCGCCGTGAAAGACGACACCCATGTATTCAGCCCGGACAGCCTTGCCCGTATGATCCAGGAGAAGTTCCAGGCAAAACCTGATGTGGCGGCAAAGGTATTAAGCCTGCTTGAGTCAGGCATGCAACTATACCATTCAAGATAATGTTTTTGGGCTTCGTTCTCGGTCGTCGCGGTATTCTTTTGATACAGCTTCCTCCCTCTGGCCTTGCCAAAAACATTATCTTAAACGATATATGATAAAAAAGGTAAATGAATGAGTTTTATCCCTTTAAATATAACCGGTGAACAGATTGCCGATATTCAGGAACAGGGTTTGAAATGGACCGTGTCCCACGCCTATAACAACAGTCCCTATTACAAAAAAAAGCTTGAAGATGCAGGCTGCCGGCCCCAAGAGGTTAAAAGCCTTGATGATCTTGAAAGCCTGCCCTTTACGGACAAGCACGACTTTATTAAGGACTATCCCTTTCCATTGCGGTGTGCGCCAATGTCCGACATCGTACGAATCCACGGATCTTCCGGCACCACCGGCAAAAGAAAGATTTTGTGCTACACCCAGGAGGACGTAAACAACTGGGCCAATATTTTTGCCCGGTGTTATGAGTTGGCCGGCGTCACCAAAGAGGACCGGGTTCAGATTGCCGTGGGCTATGGGCTTTGGACCGCGGGCGTCGGTTTTCAGAACGGGTGCGAACGGTTAGGCGCTATGGCCGTACCCCTTGGGCCTGCCAACGTGGACATGCACATTGACATGCTTTTGGATCTTGAAGCCACGGTTTTCTGCGCCACGGCATCCATGGCTCTGCTTTTGTCCGAAGAAATTGAAAAGCGCAAACTCACGGACAAAATCAAACTGAAAACCATCATTTTAGGGGCCGAGCGCCACAGCGCGTCCATGCGCAAACGCATCCAGGAGATCACCGGGGCCAAACATATCCATGACATCTACGGCATGACCGAACTTTACGGCCCGGGCACCGGCCTTGACTGCACAGAACACGCAGGACTCCATTACTGGGCTGACTATTTTATCTTTGAAGTGATTGATCCGGTGACTCTGAAACCGGTACCCGCCGGGGAAGAAGGCGAGCTTGTGGTCACCACCTTGAAAAAACAGGGGACTCCTCTAATCCGCTACCGCACCCATGATGTCACCCGGCTGATCCCCGGGGCTTGCGCCTGCGGCAACCCCTTCCCCCGGCATGCCCGGATTTCCGGCCGCACGGACGACATGTTTATTTTCAGGGCCGTAAACATCTATCC
>QKDP01000044.1 GCA_003252055.1 Desulfobacter postgatei
GCTTTTGCCGGCGCCATTGGGACCCAGCAATCCAAAGATTTCCCCCCGGCGGACATCAAGGGTGAGGTCGGAAACTGCCGTAAAATCCCCAAACTTTTTGCATAGCTTGTTTGTTATTACTGCTGCATCATCCCCGGATGACGGCCCCGGGACCCACGGCTTTGTCTGATTCGGTACAGGTCTGTGAAGCTGGGCATCGCCCCTTGGGATCAGGGCCATGAACGCATCTTCAAAGGCCGGGGCTGCTGTTGTTATGGTGTCGGCCGATCGGTTCACCAGGGTTGCAATTTTCCGCTTCCCGGTATCCGTGGCGTTGCCGTTTTTCGGGGATACCTCGCTGTCAAGCACCACCCGCACCCGCCCGGACCGGATGGTGGCGTCTGCTATGCCTTGCCGTCCGGCCAGGTGGGTGTAAATCTGTCTGGCCCGCATCTGTTCATCCGGGGCGGCCAGGAATACCCGGTCCTGCATCCCGGCTGTAAAGCTGTCCGGACTGCCCTGGGCCAGAAGGCGCCCCTGGTGCAGCACCTTGATATGGTCGCAGCGTTGTGCCTCATCCAGGTAGGCTGTGGAAACCAGGACCCCGATCCGGTCATTTTTCACCAGGTCATAAACGATTTTCCAAAGCTCCCGCCGGGACACCGGATCCACCCCCACGGTGGGTTCGTCCAGAAGGAGTAATTCAGGGGATTTTACCAGGGCGCAGGCCAGGCCCAGTTTCTGTTTCATGCCGCCGGAAAGGGCACCGGCCCGTCTTTTGGTATACGGGGCCAGATCGGTCATGGCCAGCAGCTTGTCAAAGCGGGCGTGCCGCTCTTTAAGGGCAACCCCCTGGAGGTCCGCATAAAGTCTCAAATTTTCGATCACGGTCAGGTCCTGGTACAGGCCGAATTTCTGGGGCATATACCCTACACGGCTTTGGATTTCCAGACTGTGGTCCACGCTGTCCAGACCCAATAGGGTCATCCGGCCGGCAGTGGGCACCAGAAGCCCTGCGGCAATGCGGATAAGGGTGGTTTTTCCCGCACCGTCCGCGCCCACAAGGCCGGTTACCCGGCCCTGGAAAATCTTGAGGCTGACCCCATCCAGGGCCTGGGTTTTTTTACCGCCTGGGGTGCCAAAGGTTTTGCATACGCGGTCTGCATGCATCAGGGGCGCGTTTTCAACGCCCGTGTCCTTTGTTGGCAAGGCCACGCTTACGCTGCTTACGCTGCTGTTCATACCCTATTCCGCCGATTCCCCGGGATCAGTCCGCAGACGGCAGGTTGGGATTGGTCCTGGTTTTTATTAATGGTCACGGTCACGGGGGTGCCCAGACGTAAAATGTCCTTGGGATCTTTTACAAAAACCCGGGTTTCGTATACCAGCTGGGTGCGCAGCTCTTCAGTGGCCACGGCCCGGGGGGTAAATTCCGCCACAGGTGAAATAAACCCCACCCACCCGTCCAGGGGCTGGCCGGGTAACGTATCTGTGAAAATTTGGGCTGCCATGCCCAGCTTAATTTCTCCCAGCATGGGCTCGGGGATGTATGCCCGGACCCATTTGGGATCACAAAGCGCCAGGACAAAAGCGGGCTTGGAGGGCCCTGCAAGTTCCCCCTGTTCCAGGATTCTGGATTGGATGATACCGTCGGCAGGGGCGGTCAGGGTCATGTCGGACAGGCGAACCTGAAGCTGGTCAAGGCTTGCCTTAAGCGCTTCGAGTTGGTGGCGGGCCGCGGCGATATCCTCTTTGCGCGGGCCTTCAATCAGCAGATCCAGGGCTTTGCGACTGGCGGCCAGCTGGGCTTGTTCAACCAATAGCTGTGCTTTTGCGTCATCATAGGTCTGAATGCTGGTGGCCCCGGACCGGGAGGTTGCCTTGAGTCGTTTTACGGTGCGGGAGACATTTTCCACCCGGGCTCTGGCGGCCTGCACTTCGGCCCGGGCCTGGTCGATCTCCTGGGAACGGCTGCCCGCTTCCAGTTTGGCCACGGTCTCCTGCTGAGCCGCGATCCGGGCCTGCAGCTCCTTGATGGCGGCATCGAGTTTTTCGGTGCGAAGTTTTGCCAGCACCTGGCCCTTTTTTACACGCATGCCCTCTTCGACCAAAACGGCTTCAATCCGTTCCTGTTCGGTGAACGCAAGGGATGCGTCGCGAATATCAATGGTGCCGTAAATTTTGAAGATGCCGGCATTTTCATCCTGTTTTTTATTCTGATCCTGCCAATACAGGTATGCACCGGCGGCCGCAAGGATCAATATGATGACAGGGAAAACTTTTTTCATGACAATTTCCTTATAATTTATTCGCTTGGCATTTCAGTGATTGCCAGGGCATTGGCTACAATCACCCGGCGGATTTCTTCCAGTTCTTCAGGGGAGTAGCCTTCAAGGTCAAGCCCCCGGACAATGGTCTCCCGGGCCACCCGGAAAATCACCACCTGCCCCATGAGCGTCATGGCCCTGAATGTTGCCTGTCTGGGATCAGATTCGCCGGATGCCGCCATGATCAGGATAGACAATGCATTGAGTACAGGTTTCAGGAAGCCTTTAAAAATAGTGTCATAGGCAGGACTTGGGAACATTTGCTCGCGCAGAATGATTCTGGAGAAACGCTGGCCTTGTTCCGAGCCGGCAATGAAATTAATAAATCGTTCGAGAACGGCCTGAATCAGTTTCCGGGCCAGCTGCCGACCGGTATCTCCAGTGAAGGTGGCCCCGCCAATCTGTTCTAGCAGCTCTCCGGCTTCCTTTTTGATATGGTCAACAATATAGTCAATGACAGCCTGGTAAAGCCCACTCTTGCCCCCGAAATAATAGGGGATGGCGGCAATGTTCACGTTGGCTGCTTTGGCAATCATCCGGGTGGTGGCTGAATCAAAACCATGCCTGCCGAATACGTCTATGGCGGCTTCAAGCAGATGCTCTCTGGTCCCAGGTGCGTGAGTATTACCTTTTTTTGCCACAATGTCTCCCAATTTGCGGTTTTAGCATGCTTTGAATGATTTAATTCAATCGATTGAATAAATCAAGTGAATAAATTATGGTAATTGCAGGTAAAAATACGGTTAATCTCCAATTGATTTTTGGATTTTCAAAGCAGGTACAATATATGATGGCCGGATAATTTTATAAGTTGCAAGCTTTTCCAGATGATGTTAATTTTATTATTGATTTTCTAAACATTTATGCAGACCTGGTTATTCTTACTTTTCGAATGTTATCCTGTTAGATACGTGGACATGAAAGATAAACGGAAACCACAGATCAATTTGTTAGCATGGGTATGAAGGCCATATGGATCCAAAAACAATCACAGGACTTATTGCGGCTGGGTCGGCCTTAGCCGGTGCTGTAATTACTGCAATTGCGAAAGGCTATACTTCTCGGCAGAAGTTGAACGAGCTAAGATTTGAGTATGAAAACCGGCTCAAGGCTGGCTATCTCGAAAAGGCTCGGGAATATACCACAGGCGTATATGTTCCATTGAGCATTTCCCTTGCGAAATTAGGCTTCTCATACCAGAATTTTCGAGCGTCAACTGGAGACAACCAAGCAGAGTTACTTAGTGTTTTTTTTAAGTGCGATTGATTCCTTCCTTTCATCAATTTCTGACCTTGCAACACAGGGTGCTAACGCCTTTCTCTCTACTGATCTTGATGAAACACTACAAGGTTTCTGTAGCTTTCTGACCTCTTCACGAATTGCCAAAGAACCACAATTGAAAATCGTAGTCCGTTTTGGTCTTTCAACCAACGAACGCAATGCACAGATTGCCGGCCTGGTGCGCC
>QKDP01000248.1 GCA_003252055.1 Desulfobacter postgatei
GAAGATACCATCTCCATCCTCAGGGGGTTGAAGGAAAAATATGAGGTGCACCACGGCATCCGGATCAAGGACTCAGCCCTGGTGGGGGCCGCCACCCTTTCCCATAGGTACATCGCGGACCGGTTCCTGCCGGACAAAGCCATTGACCTGATTGATGAGTGCGCATCCAGGCTTCGTATCGAAATTGACTCCATGCCCCGGGCCATTGACGAAATCCAGCGGCGATTGACCCAGGCGGCCATTGAGCGTCAGGCCCTGATCAAGGAAAAGGACAAGGCCTCCAAGGAGCGTCTTGAACACCTGGAGAAAAATATTGCCGCCATGGAAGAGGAGATCCGGCCCTTGAAGCTGCACTGGGATAATGAGAAATCCATTATCCGGGAGATTTCAGCCATGCGGGAGGACATAGATCGGTTCCAGACCGAGGCCCAGCTTGCCGAACGTGCCGGTGACTTTGAAAAAGTAGCCCAGATCCGTTATGGCACCATTACGGATCTGAACAAAAAAATTGAGGAGAAAAAGCAGAGCCTTGAAACCCTGCAGAAGACCTGCAAGATGCTCAAAGAAGACGTGGAAGAGGCTGATGTGGCCGAGGTGGTTTCCGCCTGGACAGGGATTCCCGTATCCAAGATGCTCCAGGGTGAGCAGGAGAAACTGATCACCATGGAATCCTATATTGCCAAACGGGTGATCGGTCAGGAAAAGGCCATTGATGCGGTCGCCAATGCTGTGCGGCGGGCCAGGTCCGGCTTGCAGCCCGAAGACCGGCCCATTGGTACCTTTATCTTCATGGGGCCCACGGGCGTGGGCAAAACCGAGCTTGCCAAGTCCCTGGCCGAGTTCATGTTTGATTCCAGGGACGCCATGGTGCGGCTGGATATGTCCGAATACATGGAAAAGCACAGTGTGGCCCGTCTCATTGGAGCCCCTCCCGGGTATGTGGGATATGACGAGGGCGGGTACCTTACCGAGGCGGTGCGGCGCAGGCCCTACAGTGTGATCCTGTTTGACGAGATTGAAAAGGCCCACCCGGACGTGTTCAATATTCTGCTCCAGGCCCTGGACGACGGCCGGATGACCGATGGCCATGGCCGGACTGTGGATTTCAGGAACACTATCATTATCATGACATCCAATATCGGGTCCAGGATCCTGCTTGAAGCAGGGACGTGTGGTTTTTCCGATAAGGTGGAACAGGCTGTGCAGCAGGAACTCAAAGCCGCATTCAGGCCGGAGTTTTTAAACCGGATTGATGAGATCATCACCTTCCATGCCCTGGAACGCGAACATCTCATGGAGATTGCCGCCATCCAGATTACTGCCCTGAACCGGCGGCTGGCTGCAAGGAACCTATCTGTTCATTTGGATGATGATGCCATGACCTTTCTGGCGCAGAAGGGGTATAATCCCGGGTTTGGTGCCCGTCCGCTTAAACGTGTGATCCAGCAGGAAATTGAAAACCCGCTGTCCATGGCATTGCTTAAAGGAGATTATCTGGAAGGCGAGACCGTGTATTTCCGTCTTGACAAAGAAAAAGACCGGCTTGTTCTCGGTCATGGACCAAACAGTATGAACGCCGTGGAATAATCCGGCCTGTTGGAAAAAGGGAAACAACCCCCCGGGTCTGCATCTAAAATTTTTGCAGGCCCGGGGGTTTTGTTTTCTATTATTATTTATCCTTTAATAATCATCTGTCAAAGTCATTAAAAATGCTTCTATCTTGTCAAGCTCTTTTTGTGTCAAATTCAGGTTTCCAACAGCATTTGACAGGTTTTCTGCCACTTCCGGTTCATCAAAACCGCTGCGATTGTTTATAAACTGCAGCATTTCCATGAGGGTTGGAAACAGGCCGTTATGGGAATAAGGGGCTGAAAGCGCTATATTTCGCAGAGTTGGGATTTTAAACTTCCCGTTTTGAGTCTCATCCTCAACCACAGGTCCCAAACCCAAATCCGGTCCTTCCGATGAAATTCCAGGGTTGGCCGGAACGCCGATATTTGCGTACTTGTAATTGGTGAAAAGTGGTGTTTTCATCCCCGATGGCGCTGTCGTTGAATGACATGAGGCGCAATTCTTCTCGAAAAGAGATAGGCCATCCTGTTCCTTCTCTGAAAGATCTGCCACATCGAACTTTGAAGAGAATTTAGTCACGTCGGTGGAGCGTTCATATGCCGCTATCGCTCTGCCGAAGTTGTTATATGCGACGTCCACGTCATCAAGGGATCCTTCACCGAAAACACTGTTCCACAAGTTAAGGTAATCTGAATTCTGAATTACTTCGATCACCGCCGCTTTTTCTGGCATGGCCATTTCAACCTCATTCAACGGTGGCCCCTGGGCCTGTTCGGCTAGGGGGTCTCCCAGTTCTCCGCCGGTTGCGCGGCCGTCCCAGAACATCCCGCCGACCCATTCGCCGGACGTCTCTTCCAATTCCAATTTCGGACTATACCCGGCATAGGCAGAGGATGGGGCATTGCGCCCGCCTTTGCTGACACCGTCGGCACCTGTTGAAACAAAGTTGGTATAGGGATCCAGGTGATTGGTGATATCCGCAAATCCACTGAAATGGTGATGGCAGCAGGACTGGGTACCGTTAAATGACATGTTTTTGTCGTTATAAAGCCTCATCCCGAGTTTTTCCATATTGGAGTCAACGGCCGGTTTGCCGCCGCCGGCAGCCCAAACCGCCGAAACCAGAAATATGGAACTTATCAAAACACCTGTCAGCTTTTTCATCATGTTGCGATCCTTTTAATTTTTTTTTGGTGTGAAAGATCCGCCATGGGACGGAATAAATGAGTGAAAAAAAATATTCTGCGGGCTCGTAAAATTTACCTCCTTTCGTTTGTTTGAAAACAATGCCGTTAAAGATTCATCTGCTATGAAGCAGCATGTAGGCCGACGTGTTGAACCGTATTCTCCGATACTGGATGACCCTATCAGATGGGATTTTGTAAGTATATGGGTGAAATCCCTATTTTAAGCATACCCAAATGCTCATTTAAACCCGGTGATTCGGTTTTTATAAATTGACAGCCCAGCGTCTGCCGGTTATTCTTTCTCTGTCAGCAATAAGCCTTATACTTCAAGGATGGAGATGATTTGTAATATCCCCATAAATTGCATTCATATGCTTGGATGAATCTTTAGTTTTGGGAAAATGTTCTTCTAAAAATCATGATAAATTTTTATTTATGGTATAGTAGTTGCGTTAAAGCAATGCATAAAAAGTACTGAAAAAAACGGCAATCAAACCAGGGCTAAGTGACTGTTTTCAGTTCAGGTTCTGGGGCAATGAACTTAACGTACCAAAGATAATTCAGGCGTAAGGTATATGATTTTGATTTCTATGTATAAACAAAGTTGCAAATGGTTTGGGATCGCTGCCGTACGCATGCTTATCGCATTTTGTTTGTGCGGCGCCTTGTCGCATGTGCCTGCAGCTTTTGCTGAAGACATTGTACCGGATGTGTGGACAGGCCCTGAAGCGGTCCAATTTGCCATGAAGAACAATCCCGATGCACAGATTGCGCTAAAGCGAATTGCCTCGTCCGCAGCCGCCATAAGAGAAGCCAATGCCTCCTTCTATCCTCAATTAGGGATTCAGGCAGGTTATTCGCGCACCAACACCCCCATGTACTCATTTGGAAACATCCTTAACCAGGGGGTGTTTTCCAACACGATTGATTTTAACAACCCCGGCGAAACAGACGATCTTCAGTTTATGCTTCAGCTGACATACCGGATTTACAACGGCGGGCGAAGCCAGGCCGGCGTGGATGCAGCCAATGCCCAAAAAAAAGCGGCCATGCTCCAGGAACAAGCCGTTAAAAACAGCCTTGGCTTTGCCGTGGTAAAATCTTTTTTTAACATTGTCCAGGCCAGGGCAAATGTCAGTGCAAGACAAGCCGCGGTTCAGGCCATTGACGCGTCAATACACCGGTTTGAGGAAGGGGCTCTGCTCAAACAGGAGTTGTTGAACCTGGAGGTGCAGCAGTCCCTTGCCAGTGAAAATTTGATTCAGGCACAGCATGGGCTTGACCTTTCAAAACAAAGCCTTTTGAATGTTCTGGGGCTGACCGGAAACCAGGTGAAGATCAACCAGGACCAGACCCCGACACAGGCTGTGCCGACCCGGCCTGATTTTAAAGACAGGTCGGAAATCAAGGCCATGCAGTTTGTGATTCAGGCAAGGCAGGCCGGACTTCGCCAGGCCAAAAGTGGATACTACCCCACGGCCGATGCCTTTGGTTCTTACCAGGTGGACAAGGGATTTGAGATGGGCAGCGGCTCCGGCGACTCATGGATGGCCGGAATTCGCGTCAATATGACGCTGTTTGACGGAAAACAGACAGATGCCAGGGTTCAACAGGCCAACATCGCACTGGCCCAGGCAAAGGATGAACTTCGGAAAATGGAACTGGCCTATGGGCTGGAAATCCGGCAGGCTGTTTTGAATCTTGATCAGACGAACAAAAGATGCCAGGTGACCAAAAAAATGGTGGCATCTGCCCAGGAGTCTGCCCGTCTTTTCCGGGAACGATTTAAAGCAGGCCTTGTGCTTTCTTCTGAACTCATTGATACGGAAAACCGGCTGACAGACGCCCAGGTCCGCCACGCCATGGCCAATGCGGAATACCGCATCGCAGTTGCCAATTTAAGGCGGGCTTGCGGCTTACTTCAATATTCTGACTAACAATAACATTATAAACTAATGGTTATTACAATGAAAATTCGTACCCACCTTATGTTCGTTTTGATGATGATCCTGGTGTCGGGCGTTGGTGCCCAGGCCCAGGAGACGTCCACTGCGCTGCCGGTGGCAGCGGTGCAGACGTCCACAGTAATTGAGCAGACCGTGTCCACGCTTGTTGAGGTTGTGGGAACCCTGCAGGCAGTTGAACGTGCGGCCATCGCTGCCAAAGTGACGGGTGTTGTGACCGAGGTGCCGGTGGGCCTGGGCTCCCGTATAAACAAAGGAGGCCTGCTGGTTAAAATCAGTGCCCGGGAGATTGCGGCCCAGCTCAATCAGGCCCAGGCCCGGTTCAATCAGGCCGGGCGCAATCTTTCGCGTGAACGCAGACTTTTAGAAAAGAATGCCACCACGGCTGAAACCGTCAAATCCATGCAGGATCAGTATGCCGTGGCAAAAGCAGCGGTGCAGGGGGCCCGGACCATGCTCAGTTATGCCACCATCACCGCGCCTTTTTCCGGTGTGATCATAGAAAAAAATGTACATGCCGGGGATTTGGCCACACCCGGCATGGTGTTGCTGCGCATGGAAAATGATCAGAAGCTGCAGGCGGTTTGTGCCGTACCCGAAAGTCTGGTGCTGCAGGTCCAGCCGGGCCAGACGCTTACGGTCATCATCCCCGCGGCCGGATTGACCATCAACGGCAAGGTGGCGGAAGTGGCCCCTGCGGCTGATCCTGTCTCCCGGACAGCGCAGGTCACCATAGATCTTTCGTACAACGAGCAATTGCGCACCGGGCAGTTTTCCCGGGTCAAGCTGCCCGGGCAGGCCAAGACTTCTTTGTTTGTGCCCGACGGCACCGTGTTACCCCAAGGGCAGATGGAACGTGTCTTTGTGGCTGCAGACAACAAAGCCCATCTTCGCCTGGTGCGAACCGGTATGCACCAGGACGGCCTGACGGAGATTGTCGCAGGTCTGAATCCCGGTGAAACGGTTATCTCCAAAAACAATGAACATCTCGTGGACGGACAGCCCATAAAAACAGAATAGAGAAATCCCATGAACGAACAACAGTCTCCCGAACACCAGGGTTTTGCCGGCCGGTTAGCCGCGACCTTTGTTGAATCCAAACTGACACTGATCGGTATTGTCGCCTCGCTTCTGCTCGGGGTCATGGCCATTACCATGCTGCCCAGGGAAGAGGAACCCCAGATTAAAGTGCCCATGATTGATGTCATGGTCTCCATGCCCGGGGCCGGCGCCAAAGAGGTAGAGCAGCGCTTGAGCATCCCCATGGAAAAGCTGCTGTATGAACTGCCCGGTGTGGAGTATATCTATTCCACCTCCATGCCGGGCAAAAGTATGCTGGTGGTCCGTTTCTATGTCGGTGAGGATCTGGAATCTTCCATTGTCCGGCTGAACCAGAAGCTGCAAACCAATTTTGACC
>QKDP01000299.1 GCA_003252055.1 Desulfobacter postgatei
GAAGGTGTGGCCGTGACGTTGGATGCTGGACGGAAAAAAATCTATCCCGGAAACATAATGGCAGGCCTTACGGATATCCCCTCCCTGCAGGAACAGAGTACGCTGAGTTACCGCAAACGCATCGGTGCCATTTTGCGTTTTATCACCCCGCTTGGATTGACCGATCCCCATGCAGAGAATTTTTCGCCGCGGGGATGTCGCTCCATGCACGATATCATCCGCTATACGCATGAACGTTCGTTGTCGACCATGTTCTTTCTCGGGGACATGGTCTCTGGAAAATCTTCAAAAGCACAAAAAATCGCGACTGATCTTCCCATAGACCTTTACGTCCTCGATCTGCGATCCAGGAAGTCGAACGCCCCCCTGCAAGAAAAGGTGATACCCGTTGAACGTTTTGACTCGCCTGCGCTCAGCGCCCTCTGGGGCGGACTCAGTCATCCCGGTATCGATTGGAGTTCGCACCAGCATTTTGACTGGAAAAGTTTTGATGAAGTTGTGCTTGCCGGAGGACTCGCTTCCAGCCAGAGCAGTGATTTGGCTTCCTATGCAATCATTGGTCATGGATACCTGAACGTAAACATGCGCTTTGGCTATCATTTCACCCTCGTAGACGCGGTTTGCGGTCCCAATCCGAGACTCAATTACTGCCAGATCCGTTTTGCCGGTGGAGGTGGGGAATTTTCCGGACGTCATCTACGGGTCCAATTCATAGAGGCAATCTTGCACCATTTTGGCTTTGACACCACAGTGAAAGGTGATTTGATCGATGGTCGCCTTGTTGAAAAAAGCGAGGATGAAATCTACCAGCTCCTGGACAACCTGGGAAAACTCCTCGGTGCCACCAAACTCATGGATCTGGTATTGCGCGAAGAGGAACAAATTCCACGACTTGTTTCCCGTTTTTTACAGGGCGAATTCTCTTTCACTCAATAAGCAGCTTTTTTTCGGTATGAAACTTTATGCCTTTGGCTATGGACGAGAACAACAATATTCACGACTCCATAAGGGCGACACATGGCTCAGTATGAATTAACCTGGATAACGGATCAATTGGCAACCGGCTACGCCCCCATGTCATATGCAGAACTCGATTTCATTCGAGAGCAGGGAATTAGTGCTATTGTCAATCTTTGCGGTGAATTTTGTGACCTGCACCAGATCGAAGAGAAATCAGGATTTGAGGTCTACTATCTCCCCGTTGACGATGAATGTGCGCCGGATCTGGCTGAAATGGAAAAAGCACTGGAATGGTTGGATGAGGCTGTCTACCTCAAGAAAAAAGTTCTGGTGCATTGCCGGCATGGTTTTGGCCGTACCGGAACCTTTGTCTCCGCCTATCTGCTTCGCAGGGGCCTGGGGATGAAACTTGCCCAAAAGGCCATGAAGGGAAAACGGGCCAACCCGACGAATTATATTCAATGGAAACTTCTAAGGAAATACGGCAAACAGGAAGGTACCCTGCGAGCAAAAGAACCGTCCATCGACAACCGTATCGGCATTGATACCGATCCTCTTATCAAGGATTACACCACCTTTGTTGCCGCCGTTGACGATCAGTTCCAGGAGCAGCGAAGCGAAGACGGCTCCTGTGGACAAGACCAGAGTCCCTGCTGCTTTCAACCCTTTGACCTCCTGCTCATTGAAAGTCTTTATTTAAGCCAAATGATCAACCAGAAACTGAGCCAGGTACAAAGACTGAAAGTTATAGAACAGGCAGGAGAGATGGCTCAAAAACTCAAAGTATTGCACCGCAGGGCACCCGGAATATCCAGCGAGGATTTTATCCGGCTCTGTTCCGAATCCGGCTTTCGCTGTCCCCTGCTTGCCGATGAAGGTTCGTGCCTGCTCTATGATTATCGCCCACTCCGTTGCCGTTTGTGGAGACCGGAACATCAATCAAGTCTGCCCGAGTCCATAAATGAGGGTATTCGCCGTTTATCAAAAAATGCTTATCTCACTTTAGCCGGTATTTTCCCACCTGGGGGGAATCTCGATTTTTCAAGCGTAGACACCATTTCCGGTAAATTTGTTCAGGTCTATTACCAGGCCATGGTTCAACACAAAGAATAAGAATGGGCGAGAAACCTTTATCGCGCTGTTCCCTATTGCCGGATATCTGATCGTTTTTCCGGTCTCCCCCCCGCCTGATCACTTTTTTTAGGTTTCTCTTTATTCCATTGCATCGCCTGCCATTATTTTGTTTCACTGCAACAGATTTGTTGCGCCATTTCCTGCCACATCCTTTCCCTGCTTGACCTTATTCGATATAATTGACACATAAATATTTCATAAATTAATTATTATATCTTGAAGTTATCATGTTTTCGTCCATAATTCGCTGTCTTTGGCACCATCAGTGCATCTACGGATCCAATGAACGTCATCAGACCGGGTTCTATAGAGCTGAAGATCGTTTCTCTCTTTGAATCGTCGATTTTCTTTAATCAAGAAGAGTTGCAGGAAAACAGCAGAGGAGTACACATGGCAGAAATGCTCTCATGGGATGACGTGAAAGATGCAACGGTGCTTATAAAAAAAATCCTGAATAAAAAAGGGCATG
>QKDP01000239.1 GCA_003252055.1 Desulfobacter postgatei
AAGAAGTGTGCCCCTTCTTTATTAACCGGTGCTTCAAGATCTTCCCAGCCCGGCTGGTCTTCATGAACTTCGTCAAGAATGTCCCCAACCACCCATTCAAAATCTTCTTCAGAAATGCCCATGGCGCTGCCGCAGGAGTTTCTAAGAGCCATATCACAGGAGCCCACAATGCCTTTGGGCCTTTCTTCTCTGGGCCATAACTGCCGGGCCTCAAACACCATTGCAGCGATGTCGATATTCATCGGGCAGACATAAACACACCGCTGGCACTGGGTGCACATCCACACCCATGGATGCATGGTCAGTTCCTCGTCCATGCCCAAAGCCACCATCCTGACAAATTTGCGCGGATCCATATTTTCAAGACCGGTTGCCGGGCAACCGGAAGCGCATACGCCGCATGTCAGGCACGTATTGAGATTGACACCATTAGGCAGTTTGTTCATCAGTTTTTCTTTAAACGCTGCCTTAGTTCCTTTATCAAGTTTTACTGCCTCGGTCATATAATGTTCTCCTTTTAGAAGAGTTGCTTTTAGGTCTAAAATTTTTACACCAGTATTGCTTTTAAATTTCTGATGTTGCCGCTAACAGTCAGCGTATCAACCGGCCACAAGTCCGCAGAATATTTTTCTTAGGTATGCCTGGGGAATGGGTGTCAGGTACTGATCGTCAAAATTCGGTTTCCGGTCCGGGGACCGGGCTGTTTGAAAAGCAAAGGGTTCCGGGGTGTCACGAATGGTGAAAGCGGTCATCTCTATTTCAGTCTTTTGAGGTTGTTTTTTTGAATTGTTATTCAGCCAGGCATCACAGCTTTCGTGATCCCCTACATGCATGATGTAAATAATCTGTTTGGTGCGAATACAGATCAGACGGTATCCTGAGCCAAGGTCATATTTCCAGGAATTTTTCACCCGGGTATCTGAGCGCGCTCTGAACAGCCCGGAAGCCTGGGATGTCCGGCCTTGGATCATGGCCTCAATGATTTTTCCGGCACGGCCTGCAGCAATGGATGGCGCGTTGGCCTGACCTTTCATTGCTGTAAGCTGTCTTTCCAGTTTGGGATGAAGGTGGACTTTGTCAGCCATACGTACCCTCCCGCTAACAGCCGCATGTCCCGCCGCTGCAACCCGTACATCCGCCTCCCAATTCCAGGCCGGATTCAAGGCGAAAGCCGGTTCCTGCGAAATCAATATCCACAGGGCTTGCCTTTTCCAAAAGATCCTTATCCATGATGTATTCCACATCATCAAAGGTAAACACGGCATCTGTCTCTTTTTTTTCGTCCAATGCCATGGCAAGGCTTGGCCCGCCGCATCCGGCGCTGTTAAGAAAGATTCTGATGGGCGCAATTTCTTTGCCTTCAAAGTACATCCTGATCTGTTCCTGGGCAGGCTTACTGACATTGATCATCTAACCGACTCCTTAATAATTACGATAAATAACTCAAAAGCTATATAAAATAAGGTTTTTTGGCAAATTGAAAATCCTTATGTGCTTGTATTTCCATTATCGGGATATTCAATTGATATTTTAAATTTATTTGATTACCATTACCATCTGACATTCGAAGCAATTGTTCTACAGCAAAGCTATTCGGATAAAAACAGGGGGAATGTTGGCAAAATCAAAAGCGGACAAGCGCAAACAGAAACGCAAGCAAAAGCAGGTGCAGGCCAGGCGGGCCAGGGCCGGTCAGGCAGCTGCTGATAAAGGGTGGTTTTACTATGAAGAAGCCTTTTATTATCATGATATCGCTGACCCTTCCCAGGCGCTCAAGTTTATAAAAAAAGCAATCAAGTTGCTTCCCAAAGAAGAAGCGGTGATTCACCTTATGGGGCAGATTGGCCAGACGTTAGGGGACTCTCAGGTACAGCTGGATGCCATGGACTGCCTTGAGAAAATCGGAAAAATGACGGATCCCATGCGTTATGAACGGGTTGTTTTTTTGATAAATTCGGGAAAATACGAGCTTTGCTTAAAAACCGCTGAAGATTTGCTTCAAAATTTTACACAGCTTAAAATTGACGAAAAGCGCAGAAAAAGGGCCGCCATCAAAGATATCATTGCCTATTGCAAAGATGTAATTGCCGAAGCCCGGGAGCGCGAGGAAACCATCCGGCGGATGGCGGAAATTTACAGACGGCAGGAAGGTTTGGCGGAGACGGGCCCCAAACACATGGCAGATACGGCTGACCCACCGCCCCCAACACCCGAACCATCAACGGTTCAGCCTGTTAAGGGTAAGGCGCCTGAAAAACCGGCATCGGTTCCTGTGACCGTGAACATTGACAAAGATGCGTTTGTCAAGGCCCTTTCCGGAACTGAAACCGCCGGGCCGGATCTGTATGAACTGGCACTCATGAGCCATGAAATCCGGTTTGCGGAATCATTTGAAACCCTGATCTGCCTGCCAGGGCTTAAGGAAATCCAATCGTTCTGGTACCAGGAGGAGACCGCCAAAAAAGTACTCAAGCAATTCAGGGGGAGGGCGCTGCTCTCGGATGAGGTGGGCCTGGGCAAAACCATTGAAGCGTTGATCATCCTGTCGGAATATTTGCGCC
>QKDP01000228.1 GCA_003252055.1 Desulfobacter postgatei
GATGCCATTGAGACCTTTATGACCCGGTTTGCTGTGCAGACTTTTGTTCCGGCCCAGGCCTTAAGTGTGGTGGTCTTAAGTTTTGTCTCGGAGTTCACTGCAGGGTTTGCTGCGGCAGGCGCCTTGATGGATGCAGGCACCATCACCATGAAACAGACCGTGATTGCACTGCTTTTAGGCAATATCATCGCGTTTCCCATCCGGGCCCTCCGGCATCAGCTGCCCCGGTACATGGGCATTTTTTCACCGGGCATGGGACTTGCCATGTTATTGATGGGCCAGGGGTTCCGGATGGCAAGCATTGTTTTTGTGGGGCTGGTGTATTGGTTTGTCGGATAGAGAAAAGAAAAATTTACGCCAGGGTTTTACCACGGGTACGGCAGCAGCGGCTGCGGTGAAAGCGGCTCTGGTCTACCTGTTGACAAAGCAGATTCCCGGATCGGTAAACATTAATCTTCTTAACGGCCAGATGCTTGAGATTCCCGTTGACTCGGTATCCCCACAGGGTGGTCTGGTCCGAGCCGTGGTGGTCAAGGATGCCGGGGATGATCCGGATATTACCCACCGGGCCAGGATCGGTGCCGGGGTGAGCCTGACAGATGAACCCGGTACGGTGCAGATCATTGGCGGCAAAGGCGTGGGTATGGTCACCAAACCCGGTCTTGAGATTGCACCGGGAGAACCTGCCATCAATCCCGGCCCCCGGAAAATGATCCGTGAATCCGCCTTACAGGTGCTCAACCAGTATCACAGCAATGCCGGGGTGATGGCTGAAATTTTTGTGGAGAACGGCGAAAAGCTGGCCGAAAAAACCTTGAACCGCCGGCTGGGCATAGTCGGGGGCCTGTCCATCCTGGGCACCACAGGACTTGTAAACCCTTTGTCCCACGAGGCTTACATCGCTACCATCCGGTCGGCCTTGGCCGTGGCCCGGGCGTGTGGGTGCGGCCATGTCGTTCTGACCACAGGACGGCGATCCGAGCGGTTTTCCCAAGAATTTTTTGTTGATCTGTACAATTTGCACCCAGAGGCCTTTATACAGATCGGGGATTTTTTCGGCATGTCCATGAAAAGCCTTGCTGAAAACAGGATACCCAATGCCACCCTGGCCGTGTTTTTCGGCAAAGCCCTGAAAATGGCCCAGGGGGTTGTCCATACCCATGCCGCCGAATCGGATCTCACCATGGAGTGGCTTTCGGAGGTGGTCAGGGAAGAGACCGGAGACAAGACCCTGGTCCGGCAGGTTTCAACCGCCAACACGGCCCGTCATGCCTTTGGGATGGTCTGGCCCGGATACCCGGATGTGCTGGAAAGAGTGGGCCGCGCCATGATCCGGTCTGCCGAAAGACTTTGTCCGGCTCCGTGCCGGTTCAGGACCATTATTTATGACTTTCAAGGGGCCATTGCCTTTGATTCCCACAGGATGAAAAACAGTCGTTAATGAACATAAACATAATTAAGGAGCGCCATGGAGACCCCGGACAATTTGGAAGACAATGCCCCAAAGGAAATCCATCCAACTACAAAAGTTATAAAAACAGCATTTGTAAAAAAAGCCAGGCTGCCAGAGTTCAAATTAAAAATACCGCTGTTCATTAAGATCCTCACGGTACTGGTGGTACTTGCAGCGTTGGCCTATGGTTCGTTTCTGGAATATATCCGGCCCTATGAATACGGCATAAAGGTCAATAAAATCGGTCTGCACCGTGGTGTGCAAAAAAAGGTGTATGACACAGGTCTTTACCTGGTGCTTCCCTTTGGTATTCAGGAAATGTACAAGCTGCCAAGGGCGTTGCAGGTTCTGGAGTTGACCAACTCCGCCCAGTCCGCCGCCTATGATACCAGGATAGAAAAGGCTGCCCATATTCAGACCTCTGACGGGTTTTTCGTAGATGTGGATGTCTCCATCATCTATCGCATCAATGATCCCTACAAGGTGTTTACCGACATTGGTCCCGGCCGGCTGTTTGAAGACAACGGCATTATCCCGAAAACAGAGCCCGCCCTTAAAAACAATCTGGGAAAGCTGACCACCGAAGAGTTTTTCAACAGCCCCATGAGGGTTGAAAAGGCCCTGGCGGCAAAACAGGAGTTAAATGAAGAACTCAAAGACAAGGGTATCGTTGTTGACTATGTCCTGGTCCGTTATTTCCATTACAGCGATGAAATTCAGAAAAATATCGAAGAAAAGAAACTTAAAGACCAGCTTGTGTTTAAAAATCAGGCAGAGGCCAGGGCTGCCATTGAAGGCGCCAAACTGACCAAAATTGAACAGGAAGGCAAGGTGCGCGTTTCTGTTGAGCTTGAAAAGGGAAAAGCCTATGTCACCAGAAAACAGGCTGAAAAAGATCTGTACTACAGAAAAAAAATGGCTGAAGCGGATCTTCTTGTGAAACTGGCAGACGCGGAAAAAATTCGTTTGAAAAATGAAGCGCTCCAGGGAAAAGGGGCAGAACGTATGGTCGGGCTGAAAATGGCCGAGGTGTATAAAGGGATTGATGTGGTCATTCTTCCCAGTGACGGTCCCTCCGGGGTCAACCCCCTTGACCT
>QKDP01000047.1 GCA_003252055.1 Desulfobacter postgatei
AAAAAATTTTTCTCGACGCGACAGTTGGGAGTAGAGGTGCGTCTTGTATTCAGGCAAACAAATGAGAGTAAAGGGTAAAGTCATTAAGTGGCAGGATGATAAAGGGTTCGGTTTTATTGAGCCAATGAATGGGATGCCAGATATTTTCTTCCACGAGGATTTTTTGCTCAATCAATCCAGAAGGCCGAGAGTCGGAGATGAAGTCTCTTTTGAATTAGCTACCAACCCGGAAGGGAGACAGCGAGCGGAGAGAATTGTATTTCGCGGGGAACGTGACCCGAGGCAACGGGATAATTTTTTTGATGTTTTTTACTCGGGTTTGTCCTGCGCGTTTTTAATTGGTGTCGGAATACTGGCTTTTTACAAAAAATTGGATCCAATTTTTTTGGTGTTCTATTTATTGTTAAGCCTTGTTACCTTTTTGATGTATTGGCGGGATAAAAATAAAGCCCGAAATGACGAGTGGAGAATTCCGGAAAGCAAGCTTCATTTCCTCAGTTTAATCGGAGGGTGGCCCGGTGCACTCATTGCACAGAGAGTACTGCATCACAAATCGAGAAAAACATCATTTCTGATACGCAATTATTTCACAGTAATTCTGAATATCTCAGCCCTTTCATATTACTGTTTTTCAGGGGCGAATTTTTTACGATACGATTCGGTTCTTCAAAAATTTAATCAGCTTACCCGTGAATTTTCACAAAACATTCAAGAGAAGCCTGTCCAACGGCAAAAAGGCCCTGTTTATAGCTGGATAAACAAGGACGGGAAAATTATTTATTCAAATGTTGGTTTTCCGACAAACGAGCCATACAGTGACGGAAAGATTGAGTGGAAATGAGTAGAATTGTGAAAGGATTTTCATGGCTAAAATCAAGCTGAACAGGCCAAAGAAGAACAAAGATCCCAAGGAGACGGGCCAGGCAAAGCCCTCTGTGGAAGCGCAAAGCCCTCTGTGGAAGCGTTGCGAAAAACCCTTGGGTTCCCTGATGGCACGGAATTTTTAGGTTATGCAATTTACCGCAAAGAATCTGACGAATTTTTGGCGGAATTGAAGGAATTGCCAAGGGAGGGGATCACTAAAAAAATTTGGACACGCACACCACAGCATGCCGTCTGTTACAAGACCTTGGCGAAAGCTTTAAAAATATCGGAAGAATGTCCTGCGTCCGTTGTCGTCGGACTATTTGACACCGGCAATCAAATTATAACGGTGACAATGTCGGTAAAAGGATGATGGCCTATTATTTGGAACCTCGTTGTATAGAATTCCCGGATATAAATCCGGCAATGATTATTGTTAGTTTAGAGGTTAGGGGGGCAACGGTTCCCCTGGAATAGGCAAGATTACCCAGGGAGGTGTGATATGTCGACTTTTGAAATTAAAGGGAAACGAATACATGTCGATGAGAATGGCTATCTTTCCAACCAGGATGACTGGAATGAAGAGGTAGCCCTTGCTTTGGCTGCCAGCGAAGGCATAGATCCACTTTCGGAAGAGCAGATGGACATTATCCGCTTTATGAGGGAATATTTTTTGAAATACAAAGTCTTCCCCATTTTGAATAATGTTTGTCGAATCGCTCATCAGCCTAAGGAGTGTGTTACCGAAAATTTTATTAATCCTGAGAAGGCCTGGAAAATTGCCGGATTACCGAAACAGGATGGTGTCCATTTTGTCAGCCTGGACGGAAAACATTACTTCATGGAACCGTACTGTTAACGCACCAATACCACCGGCTTTTTGTAACAGGAGGTATCATTGGAGGTATAATTATGTACACGGCGGAAGAACTTTGCGAGAAAATCGTCTCAATCTATCCTGATATTGGTGAATGTGGCATCGACATCAACGTTGACTACAACAAGGTTGAAAACACCTGGATGGTCCATTTAAAAAAAGGGTCGCATAAGCTGGACCATTTCCTTGAAACGGGGGATGCCGATAGCTGCGTTGAAGGTAAAAAGTGTATTGCCCTTGGGCTTGAAATCGCTCAACTGAGGAAGAATATTGAGGGCGATCAATTCTGATAAAGAATTCTGACACACCAACATCTCGGGTGCGCAAGACGCATCCGAGATGTTGGCTACCTGCGTATATTTATGACAAAATCTCCAAAGATCGAAATCGTTTCAGCGCCTGGAGATGCTTGACCAACCACCTTTTCAGGAATCAATGGTGCACAATCTGTGCGTTGTGCTGGTAGCGATAGTTCGGCCTAAAAATATCCTTTCCTGCCATTTCACAAAAAATATCTCTCACCATGAGCTGGTAATCCACTATACTACTAACAGTCCTCCTGAAAGATCCCAAGAAGACGTTTCTTCTTAGCATTTTTTGCGCCATGTAACCTGGGGATTTTGACTTCTCACGAATCCATCATATTTCAGACAAAAACCACAAACAGAAACTATGAAACGCTCTCTTCTTTTTCCTATTTTCTCGGTTCTCTCTTTGACTCTCTTTTCTTCCATTGCCTGCGGGCGAACGGTGACCTGCGAGTCCATTGACGGGCGCTCTCAATACTGCAGAGCGGATACGCGCGCGGGAGTGAGGCTTATCCGAAAACTCAGCAAGGCGGGATGTTACGAAGGACAATCCTGGGGTTATGATGAGAGAGGCATATGGGTCGCCAGAGGTTGCCGGGCCCAATTCGAAGTGATGGATCACCGTCGTGATGACTCCCGTGACCACTACTACGACGACAACAGACCACCCCGTGACCATTATGACAGCAGGCCGCCTCGCGACGACAGAAATTACGGGCCACAACACATTACCTGTGAATCATGGGATAATCAGCAGACCTATTGCCGGGCTCGTCTACGACATGCGCAAGTTGAAATAGTCAGACAGCTCTCTAATCAGCGTTGCCGGTATGGGGAAAACTGGGGGTGGGACAATGGCGGTATATGGGTGAGAGGAGGCTGCCGCGCCGTTTTTGCCATTCACGACTGAGAAGAACCAAAAGAGAAAAGAGCCCGCCTCAACCTGGCGGGCTATTTTTAAGCATGGCCCCGCATCTCAACTGAGAAAATTGCGGACAAGATATCCTGTATAGCCTACATAGCCAACCAACAGGGCTGCGCCCTCATACCGATTGATCCGTCCCGGATCATAAAATCCGTGGCCGAACACGTATAAAGCAAGCGTTAACCCGGCCATGACCATCAGGTCACGGGAAAAAACTTCCGGCCCGACCGCCATCGGATGGATCGCCCCGGCGATGCCGACCACAGCGAGGGTGTTGAACAGGTTGGAGCCCATCACATTACCAAGAGCAATATCATGCTCTCCACGGCGTGCCGCCACAATTGCGGCGGCTAATTCAGGCAGAGATGTCCCCATGGCGACAATGGTCAGTCAGCAGATCACTGACCCCCAGACTGCGGGCAATCTCCACAGCCCCCCAAACAAGCATTCTTGAGCTCAGGATAAGGCCGACAAGTCCGACAACGAGCCAAAGAACCGCCCGCGAAAGCGGCATGCCATGGCTGACGAGTTCCTGCTTCATTTCCGTACCAAGCATGTCACTTTGCTGCTTCACGCCCTGGCGAATAGTCCAGATCATCAAGCCGGCAAAAAGCGCCAACATCAGCCAGGCATCAAGCCTTGAGACCTCGCCATCCGATATCTGCAATGCCGCCAAAGCGGTTACAGCAAGCAAGAGAGGCAGTTCCTTCCGCAACACCTGCGAATGGACCGTGATCGGACTGACCAAGGCGGTCAGTCCCAAAATAAGGGCAATATTGGTGATATTGGATCCATAAGCATTACCAAGGGCGATACCGGGATTCCCCTGGGCAGCCGACAAAGCCGAAACCACCATTTCCGGTGCGGATGTCCCGAAACCGACAATGACCATGCCAATCAACAACGGGGGCATACCAAGATGGTAGGCGGTTGCAGCGGCTCCTTCAACAAAACGATCAGCGCTCCAGACAAGGAGGGCA
>QKDP01000366.1 GCA_003252055.1 Desulfobacter postgatei
TTCAATTATTTTTTACGGGTTATAAATGGATTTCAGCTTTGCATACGCCTGCTGAATTTCTAAGAATTTTTCATTGGCAAGGTTTGAAAATTCTTCACCCAGGTGGGACAGTTTATCCGGGTGGTATTGCTTGGCCTTGTTTTTATATGCACTTTGGATGTCAGCCCAGGACGCAGATTTGTCCACACCAAGGATCTCATATGGGGATTTAAGGGTGCTGGTTTTAGCTGAATGGTTCTCTTTTGTTGATTGACCTGTTGTATTGGTCCTGTATGACGATTGGTTTGATTCTGCCTTTCTGGATGTTTTGGCAGTTTCAGGTCCTTGCGATTTTTCTCCAAACGATTGTTTATTGCCTTTTTTAAATAAAAAGGAGGGGAGCCGGCCATATCTGATCAGATGATACAGACACATCAGAACCAGACTGTCATCTATCCATCCAATCCAGGGCAGATACATTTCGGGAATGATATCCGCAGGTGAAATAATATAGGCCAGGCCCAGAAGAATCAGTATAAATTTAACCCAGGAAGACATTGTCACTTCCCGGCGGTCAGGACATCAATCATGGTGAAAAGTTTCTGCTCAAAGGTGTTTGTATCGATTTTGTTTTTTAGAAAAACAACCGCATCAAAGGTGCCTGAAACATAAATCTGCCGTCCGTTTATGTTATGGGTCAGTTCAAACAATGCTGACCCATCCGGTGCTTTTAATGTATATGTATGCCACCCGTGCCCCTCTATATACTGCTCCGGAACGCCTAAATCCTCTTTCTGGATTTTAGGCTCTCTGATTTTTTCAATACTGGAAATATCAAAATCCGTGCCCAGTTGATTAAAACAGGCCACCAGGGCCTTGGCCGTGCCCGATGTATCGGCTTTTGCCTGCTGATGGCTCTCTTTAACCTGAAGCGTGAATCCTTTGAACAGTCCCGGGAAGGTGTTGGCGCCATATTCGAGCATGGCTTGAAGCCCCACAATCTGTTTGGCCATGTTCGGGGCAATAACCGCTGGAACAGATCCGTTTTTCACCGTACGTTCAAGCGCCTGCCTGTCTCCGCCCGTGGTTCCCATGACAAAGGGTATTTTATGCGCAACATAGAATTTTGCATTGTCATTTACCGCTGTTGGGTGGGTGTAATCAACACAGATGCAACCAGGGTAGGATTCAAGAATGTCATTGATCTTATCTTCCCTTTCACTGGGTTTTAAAAGGGTCACTGTTGTCTGATCCACAGACACCTGGTCCAGGGTAATCTCCTCCCCGGTCAGGGAGAACGGTACAAGGGTAAATCGTTCATCTTGCAATGCGGACGCAGCCATTATGCGGGCTACATTACCGGGCAGGCCGCTGATCATGATGGGTATGCAATTCATTTTAAATCTCCTTGAAGGCTTTGGGTAAAATTGGTCAGATCAGCCAGTTCTGGGTCGTTTAAGTTTTTGAGCCGACATTCAAGTCCTTTCAGGGCTGCCGGGATATATTTTTCAAATTGGGTCTTGTTTTTAACCTGGGTTAAAAAACCAAAAGCACCCAGCATTTGAAGGTTACGTGAAATACAGCAGTATCTGAAAGAGTGCATAAAAGCATCTTTGTCAAAGGATACTTTCAGGCCGATTTTTTCCAAAGCAAAGTTTAAAAGCTGATCCCGGACAGCTTGGGACAGTGTAACATAGGGGTCAATTAAAAGGGAAGCCAGATCATACTGAAGGGGGCCTGGTCGTGCAGATTGAAAGTCAATGAACCAGGGATGTCCCTCATGGATCATGATATTTTTTGACTGGCAGTCCCTGTGCATAAGCCCGTTCATTGCATAAATCAGTGCATTGTCGGCAATATGGGCAAATTGTCGGGCAAAGGTTTCGAATTGTTCTTTGCGGCCAAGATATTCATTTACAAAGGCCTGCATAAAATACCTGCATTCCAGATCCAGGATCATCTGTTTTGAGTAGGACGGGGTCTGGCAGGTCCAGGTTGTATCAAAATATTCAATCCCTTTGAAAGAAAAATCAATCAGGGCGTCAATAACAAGTTGATACCATGTGATAATCCGGTTTTCGTCCATTCCCCGGATATGGTCCGCCAGATGGGCGCTGCCAAGATCTGCCACTGCCACCTGACCTGAAATTGTGTCATGACCCATAATTCGGGGTACAGCGATACCTTTGTCAGCCAAATGCTTCCCGATTTTTATAAATGCATGCAACTGGGCGGTGCCATTGTTGCTTTGGGTGTTGCCTTGGGTGTTACATTGGACCGCATCCATGCAGATACCGTGATCCGAGAGTATCAGGCTTTTTTCTTTATGCCGGGCACGGAACCAGAGACGGTCAGATCCATCCCCGGATAGGGCCTGGATGTCAATTTCATGAATCCGGGACAAGGCTATACCAAAAACCTGGGCGGCCAGGCATTCCCTGGATGCATGCTGGTAATCCTGGGGTGTGCCCATGTCCCGCCAGTAAAATTGCTTTGCTTGAAGGGCAAAAATCTTTTGCTGTTCACATAATTTTTTATACACATCAATGCTTGAAAATATTTT
>QKDP01000337.1 GCA_003252055.1 Desulfobacter postgatei
GGCCAAGTCTGGGGATATGCAGAAGCCGGAAGCATTTTTGTAGGGATACTCACGGCATAACAACCACAAGTCTGTGCCGTGGTCACTAAAACAACCTGATTGTGCTGATCAAGGGTGAGAATGACCAGCAGACCTACATGCTGACCAGCCCCATAGTTGAAAGGAATTAAGCTGTAGGGTTGCTTAAGGAAGTGAATTCGATAAATGAGGTTGGTGTAAACAGCCTTTTCGGTATTAAACCGGCGAACACTAACGTAAAAAACAGGATGATCGGGGGCAATGGTTATTCTGTTGTCATGCTTTGTGCCGGACGCTAATACTTGTCCAATCCGGTTATAATTTTTTTGAGTGCCAATTAAATAAAAAGCGGGAGCCATGGTTTGTTTCAGGGAACCACTGACTCCTTCTTTGGCAATGACCACTTGTTCTTGAGGGGCAAGATCAACAATATGATGTGCGCACCCACCAAAAAGAGCCCCAACAAGCAGAATAAAAATAATTTCAAGCCATTTTGAATGGATAGCCATTATTCACAATTCCTTTTTCTTTGTTATTTTTTCATGAGCGTTTTTTCTGAGTTCAAAGAATAACGAATAAGCAGAAGGAGCTTGGCATCCGTAGAATGTGAGGCTTGAAATGATGTATTGAGAGTCAGATCTTTGAGATCTACTCCATGGAAAAATCTAATTATTCAAGACACCTTTAAGTGATGTCCTGCACAGCGGCGGCAACACCGGCCTCCCTGTTTTCGCGATCAATGGGAGTCAAGGAGAGGAGCACATCGCGCATTGAACCGTCTTTACAAACCCACTTTGTTTCGATTTCCGTCCCTCCTGTTTGCCAGAGGGAAGAGTAGAGGGCATGACCGACGGTATTGTATTCATCCTCTGTGGCGTAGAGTTGCCGTATCGGCATGAGGATAAGCTCATCTGTCTCATATCCGGTAATGGCACTCAACCGTTCATTGACAGAATAAAGATGGCGTTCACGGATGATTGCCAGGCCAACAGGAACGGCAGCAAACAGGCTTTGCAGTTTATCCCGGCTGAGACGCAGGGATTCTTCGTTAAGTTTTTGTTCGGTAATGTCCTGAAGAACAATAGCCGCTCCGGCGGCCGGGTTGTGGCCATCAATAGGTGCGGCATAAAGTGCCATGTCCCGCACCGAGCCGTCTTTGCAGATACAGCTGGCCTCGGAATAACCGACTTCTCCCTTTTCCCACATACTCCGGGTCAACTCCTGGGACACTCGATCAAATTCCTGATCGTTTTGATAGAAACAGCGGGAAGATTTATGAACCAGTTCCTTTGAGGTATAACCGGTGATCTCGCAAAATTTTCTGTTGACCTTGAGCATTTTTTTATGCTGGGAAACAACCAGGCCAAGCGGTGCGGCCTCAAAAAAACTCTGGAGTTGATCCTGACTTTCCCGCAGGGCCTGTTCTGTGTACTTTTGCGCATTACAATCAATTTTGAGCCCAATCAACTCCGCCATTATTTCCAGATGGGCGAGGATCAGAAGATATTCCTGTGAACTGAGATTTTGGATACCTTCCTGTGGCGGGCAGAGGCCAATTTCAAGCGCAACCGGAGCGCTCGCGGCTTCGTTTTGAGGATCCAGCAGGTGAAAGGGACCGATCATCAGGGTTGCGATCTGGTTTTGAGCGGCCATCACGGGCGCGGACGTAAATCGACAGCCCGCTTTGCAGAGATGGGTGTGGAGAGAGAACTCGGAGGCTGTCTTGGTTTGTCTCTTTTGGGGAAAACAATCTGATGTGGAGGGACGGCAGGAGGGGGGAGTACACACCGATGGCCACTTGCAGGAACTGAGCAGCGTCCCATCGCAGCCGAGAACAGCCGTTCCTACATGCAGTGTTCGTGAAAGGTGTTCAATTGCTGGTTGAAGGATGCCGATGAGGAGGGTCGATTTGGCCGAGCCACTTGTCTGTTGCATTGTTGCCCCCTGGAGAGATGAGGCTGAGCAGGGCCGTTCGTAGCGGAACTTTGCCCTTTGATGCGGAGGAACCTCGCGCTCTGCCCCCGGGTGATTTGTAATGACATTGTTTTTCTACCATTTTTTACAGGGATAGTGGAGGGGAAAAGTAAAGTGAGGGCAGTGAAGAAAACGAAAGCAATCGGGAGAAAGGCCACCACCGAATGGTCTCTTCAGGGTTGAGTAAGGAAATAAATGTTCGAATAGTGCACCGTATTCCGGCGGGCTTTACGCTTGCAGGATTGATAGAGATGCTTATTACACAAAAATGCAAATGACACAGATGAAACCCTCCCTGAACAATCAAAAAGAAAATTGGCATACACTTACCCCGGATCAGGTTTTTGTTGCGCTGAAATCGCAGCAGCAGGGGGTGAGTGCCGAAGAGGCGGCTGCAAGGCTGCAGCAGTTTGGTGCCAACACCATCGAACGAAAGCCCAAAGACAGTCTGGTGCAGTTGCTGTGGCGGCAGATCAACAATCCCCTCATCTGGGTACTGCTTGGCTCCGGTACCCTGGCCGTGGCGCTGGGCAAGATCACGG
>QKDP01000257.1 GCA_003252055.1 Desulfobacter postgatei
TCGGACCCTGTGGCTGCGTTTTGACGGTTCCGGCTATTTTATCCAGGATAAAATCACGGGCAAAAAGAACACCAACTGGCGCCTGGAACTGGATCCGGCCATCCATCCGGGCCAGGTTCTTGTGGATGGTAAAGAGCAGTTGATTACCAAAAGAGAAGATAGCGACAAGGCCGGTATTGAGCTGAGAAACGGGGAGATTAATATTTTGGCTGATGCCACCTTTGAAAACGGGATTGCCAATGTTCCGGCAACGGGCTGGGACCATGATTTCAATGACGTCAAAGGCACGCTTAACCTGCCTGCAGGCTGGACCCTGATCAATGCCCGGGGCGTGGACCGCATCCCCGGCACCTGGGTGGGCAGATGGACCCTGCTGGATTTTTTTGTGGTCCTGATTTTTACCATTGCCCTGTCCCGGGTCTACTCAAAACCCTTAGCCGTCCTGGCCTTTGTCACCCTGGTGCTGATCTTTCATGAATACCAGGCACCCAAGTATATCTGGCTGGTGCTCCTGGTGGGGTTCACCTTGCTCAAACATCTGCCCGAGGGCAGAATGCGCACTTTTGTCAAGCTTTGCCAAGGCGTGGCGCTGATCAGCTTTGCCGCTATTGTGATTCCGTTTGCCATCCAGACCCTTCGCATCGGCATATACCCGGAACTGGCCCAAACATGGACCGACACCTCAAATACGGTAATCCGGTCCGAAGCCCGGGACCGGGTAAGAATGATGAAGGACGAGGACCAGGACCAGGTCATGGCAGAAGCGCAACGGCAGACCCTGGACCGAAACACGCTGATGCGTATGGGGAGTATATCCAAAGCCGTGCCCGCGGCCAGTGCGCCGGCACCGGACGGCAGGCCGGGCCAGGTTATGCAGTATGACCCCAAAGCCCGGACCCAGACAGGCCCGGGCATGCCTTTGTGGCCGGCCTATCAAACCATTCGCTTTTCCTGGTCCGGCCCTGTGAGCAAAGACCAGTCCATCGGTTTTTTCCTGATCGGGCCAAAAGTCAACCTGGCCCTGGCCTTTTTACGGGTCGCTCTTGTGGTGCTTCTATGTGCGGGTATGCTGGGCATCGGCAAAGGCGGCATTAAAAAGGCCGGTGCAACCGGTATCAGGCAGATGCTTCCTGCGTTGTTTGCACTTTTTTTGTGTCTTACACCGGCATTGTCCCATGCAACACAATTCCCGCCAAAGGAGATGCTGGAGGAACTGGAAGAACGGCTGCTTGAAACGGATAAATGTTTCGATAACTGCGCAAATCTGCCCTCGGCATCCATTGATCTGAAAAAGGATGTGATGAAGGTCAGCGTGGCGGTTCATGCCGCCATTGACACGGCAATTCCCCTTCCCGGAGATGACAGCCAGTGGCTGCCGTCCCAGGTAACCGTGGACGGCCGGACCGCTGCCGGCATCTTCAAAAAAGAGGGACAATTTTGGGTGATGATCCCCAAAGGCCGCCACAAAATCGAGCTTGACGGCCCCATACGTCAGCAGAGCGGTTTCCAGCTCTTCTTTCCTTTAAAGCCCAGGCAGCTGGATATTGTCATGGACGGCTGGACCGTGGAAGGCAGTCATCCCGACGGCAGCTTTGATGCCCAGCTTCAGTTTAATCGCAAAGCCCGGGCAGACGGTAAAAACCAGCAGGTGCTTGAGACAGGTGTCCTGCCCGCCTTTGCCAGGGTTGAACGAACCCTGCTGCTGGGGCTTGTATGGAAAGTAAACACCCGGGTAATCCGTGAAGGCGAAGCAAAGTCCGGCATGGTCCTTGACATTCCTTTGCTTCCCGGCGAATCCATCATCACCGAAGGCATCCGGGTACAGGGGAACACGGCAAAGGTCAATTTCCGGTCCGGGCAGGAATCACTGACCTGGGAATCCTTTCTGGCGTTTTCGGATAAAATAGAGTTAAAACATGCGGATACCCGGGACTGGACCGAAATATGGAAGGTGGATGTCAGCCCTGTTTTCCACATGGCATACCAGGGAACGCCTGTGATCTTTCATAAAACCGGCGCCCGCTGGTATCCCACCTGGCACCCCTGGCCCGGGGAGACCCTGACACTTACCGTGACACGGCCCCAGGGCATTGAGGGGCAGACAATGACCATTGAAAAAAGCCTGCTGACCTTTTCCCCGGGCAGGGCAGCCACCACGGCCCAGCTGGATCTTACCATTAACAGCAGCCAGGGCGGTCGCCACACCATTACCCTGCCCAGGGACGCCAGGCTGCAGGAGGTAAAAATTCAAGGCAGGATACGCCCCATCCGGCAGGATCAGAACCAGGTAACCCTGCCCATTGTTCCCGGACACCAGGAAATTGTGCTCCAATGGGTGTCGTCCAGTGGTATTACCGCCTTTTATAAAACACCGGTTGTAAATCTGGGTATGAACAGTGCCAACGCCTGTGTCGATATCAAACCCGGCAGCAGCCGGTGGCCCCTGTTTCTGGGCGGGGAACCGGCTTTAGGCCCGGCCGTGCTGTTCTGGGCCGAACTGATCGTGATCCTGATCATTGCCTTT